>NC_008710.1:600000-917330 GCF_000012085.2 Borrelia turicatae 91E135 | reverse complement strand
AAATAAGCTAGCATTAACATTATACTCATCAAAAAGTACCTGTTGCATATTACCATAAATTAAAGTGTCATCAAAATCAAATATCAAAGCTATAATCTTTTCTTTTTTACCCATAAACAAAAAATAAATTTAAATTAACATTAACTTGTATTACAATATATATATATATATATAACTATGAATATATTCAATATATTTATATATGGTATTATTTTAACATATATGAATATATTGAATAAAAATGATTATGATAGATATAAGTAGTATAAATCAAATAAAAGATATTTTCTCTAAAGTATTAGATGTAAGTTTAATCAGCATTTTAGTTTATTATATCTATAAAAATGTTATTAATTCTTATTCTGTAAATTTACTCAAAGGAATGATCATCATTACATCCATTGGTATCGTGTCTTATTATTTCAACTTATACACAATAAATTGGCAATATATTTGCTATGTTTTATTAGTAGTTTTTTGTGATTTAATTCTCCTAAGCTCATAGAAAACAAATTTTTCCGTAGCATTGGGTTGCCAGCCAGTCCATTTATCATTTCTAAATAGATAATTTTTTGCATATCTATTCTATAATTGGAACAATAGGCAACCCTCTCTCTGTTATTATTTCTTTCAGATTTTATTAAAACATCTTATCTCTTAATTAAGTCTTGTTCAAGATCAAATTAAGCAATAAGATTATTATATACCTCATTAAAGTATTTATATGAGCTAAAGTATGAAAAATTTTTCTGTAATAAACTCAAAAAAGCTACTAGATCTGCATAAGGCCCGTTCCCTTTATTTACTAAACAGGTTATCCATTCTTCATTTTCAAGTTTCACATTAATATTTAAAATCTTTGACCTAAAGTTTTGGATTACTCAAAGCTACCTCTTAGAGCCTATCTAGTTATCATCGTGCCTCCTACACCATTTATTCCTTCAATAACTTTATTCAGTGATGTAATAATTGCCTCCCTATTTCCTTTAGACTTTACAAATCCAATACTTGCCTCTACTTTAGGCAACATAGACCCTGCTGCAAAATGTCCTTCTCCTATATATCTCTCTAAATCAACAATATTTACCTTGTCAAGTAAAATTTCGTCTTTTTTGCCAAAATTTAATGCTACCTGATCAACAGCAGTAACTATCAATAACTTATCTGCTCCAATATCTTGTCCTAATCTAGATGACGCAAAGTCCTTATCAATTACGCCACTTACTCCTTTAATAATTCCTATGTCATCTCTTATAACAGGAATACCACCTCCTCCACACGCAATCACTATAAATCCTTTGTTCATTAATTCACTTATCTCTCCAATTTCTATAATCTCAATTGGCTTAGGCGATGCTACCACTCGCCTATAACCTCTTCCACTATCTTCTCTTAAAATATATCCCTTACTTTCAAGCTCTTCCGCTCTTACCTTATCATAAAATGGTCCAATAGGTTTACTAGGATTCTTAAAACACTCATCTTCTTTATCTACCAAAACTTGCGTAAGCACTACTACTACTCCCCGTCTAATTCCTCGCTTACACATCTCATTCCGCAGTGCCTGCTCAATATAATACCCTATCATCCCTTGACTCATACCAACACACACATCAAGCGGTGCCAATGGTGTTTCTTTACACATCTCATTCTCTAGCAAAATCCTTCCTACTTGCGGGCCATTACCATGACTGATAATTACTTCATAACCATACTCTATCAAATCTACTATCTCACATACACTGCTCTCTATTCTTGCCAATTGATCACAAAATGTTCCTTCTCCACCTTCTAATGCATTCCCCCCAAGACTTATTACAATTCTTTTACTCATACATACTCCCTCATTTTTTATAAATATACATTTGCCATTATAACTAAAATACATATTACAAATTCAATCACAAATATTGGCATTACAAATTTAAACCAACTACCATAACTAATCCTTGCTATACCCAATACAGCCATTATAACTCCACTTGTTGGGGTTAATAAATTAACTAGACCTGATGCTGTTTGCATACCCAACACAACTGATGACCTTGGCATGTCTAAAAAATCAGCCAATGGTGCCATCATTGACATCGTCAAACTTGCATGTCCTGATGATGAAGGCACAATAAACCCTATACACATCTGTACAAGTTCGTTTAACACTACAAATAGACCTTTAGGTACTCCATATAAAAATTCTGATGCTGCATTTAATATAGTTCCTGTAATCATTCCCTCATCAGCTACTATCATCACTCCTCGAGCCATGCCTATAATAAGCGCTGCTGTCATCATATCTTTAGCTCCCTCTACAAATGTTTCCCACATCTTTAATTCGCTCATTTTACATATAAACGCTGATAAAATTGCTGTACCAAGATATAACATCGTCATCTCTTGCATCCACCAACCAAGCTCCAAAATACTATATATTAAAAATACAATCATCACTCCATATAATACCAATACCATCTTTCGTCTATTTGTAAATTCAGGCATACCATTTTCCTTATCACCCATCTTACCTTTAACAAATAGATTATAATGTTCTTCCCTTTGTTCATACACTATAGACCTCTTAGGATCATTCTTTATCCTAATCGCATATATCAACACATACACTATAGCTACAGACACAGAAACTATATACAAAATAATACGGAAATAAAAACCATCCTTTATTTCAATACCAGCTATAGCTGATGCTATACCTGTAGCAAATGGATTAATAGTAGATGCCATGGTTCCAACACCAGCTCCCAATCCAATAATTGCAACAGCTACAATATTATCATAGCCCAAGGCTATTACTAATGGAATCATAATAAGATAAAATGGAAGTGTCTCTTCATACATACCCGTTGTAGTTCCTCCTATGGAGAAAATAAACATCATAAATGGTATCAAAAGTTTATCCTTATTTCCCATTTTTTTAATTGCTGCAGCTATCCCTGCATCAACCGCACCTGTTCCTAAAATCACTCCATAAGCTCCACCAACAATCAAAACAAATACAATAACTTCAACAGCATGCTCCATTCCTTTAGCCATTGCTGTTAAAATAGTAAAAATACCATCTAAGAATCCCCGAGAAGCCCTTTCTACTGTATGATAAGTCCCCGCCACAACAACTTCTTGTAAATTTCCATTAACTTCCCTCGTTTCCTTAGAAAATTCACCAGCAGGAACTATATAAGTTAATATAGTCATAAACACTATTAAAGAAAATACTATCGTAAAACTACTTGGCATTTTATTCTTCTTAACCATCTTATCTCTCCTAATAAATTTACATTTTTCTAATCTAAATTTATAACTAATTATCCCAAAGTTCCAACCATTACAGCCTTAATAGTATGTAACCTATTCTCAGCCTCATCAAACACAACAGACTGACCACTTTCAAAAACATCATGTGTAACCTCAATACCTTCAAGCCCATATTTATCAAATATTTCATTACCAAGGACCGTATTCAAATCATGAAAAGCTGGTAAACAATGCATAAATATTGCATCTTCCTTTGCCAATTTCATAAGCTTACTATTAACTTGATATGGTCTTAACAGTTTAATTCTCTCATTCCAATTAGTCTCACCCATAGACACCCAAACATCAGTATAAACAATATCAGCATCTTTCACTGCTTCCTCAAGAGAACTAGAAATAGTAATATTACCACCACTCTCAGCGGCTATCAATCTTGTTTTGCTTACCAATTCTGGATCTGGGAAGAGTTCTCTTGGCGCAAATATTCTAAAATCCATCCCCATAATAGCACACCCTTCCATTAAAGAATTAGCAACATTATTTCTACCATCGCCACAAAAGACCATCTTCAAATTTTTTAAACATCCCTTATGTTCTTCAATAGTCATAAAGTCAGCAAGTACTTGTGTTGGATGGGCAACATCTGTTAACCCATTATAAACCGGAACATTAGCATACTTAGCTAAATCCTCAACTGCTTTTTGAGAAAACCCTCTAAATTCAATAGCATCATACATTCTTCCTAATACCCTTGCGGTATCAGCTATCGACTCCTTTTTACCTATCTGACTACCGGTTGGCCCCAAATAAGTAACATGGGCTCCTTGATCATAAGCAGCAACCTCAAACGCACATCTTGTTCTTGTTGAGTCCTTCTCAAAAATTATAGCTATATTTTTTCCTTTAAGTTTTTGTTCTTCAAATCTTGCATACTTAGATTTCTTCAAACTATGAGACAAATCAAGTAAATATCTCACATCTTTTTGAGTAAAATCTAAAAGCCTTAAAAAACTTCTCTTTCGTAAATCGTCTCGTAAATCATACATAAATATTTCCTCCATTAAACTAAATATCTTCCCTTATTAAAGGCATAGACATACATCTAGGGCCTCCTCTTCCTCGTGAAAGCTCACTAGAAGGCATTTTATAAACTTTAATCCCAAATTCCTCAAGCAATCTATTAGTTACATGATTCCTAAAATAAACTATTACTTCTCCAGGTGCTATTGCTAAAGTGTTAGCACCATCATTCCATTGTTCCCTTGCTCCATGAATTAAATCCCCTCCAGCACACTTTATCATATTAACCTTACTCCCAAGATAGAAGCCTAAAATATCCTCCAATTTAGCCTTTTCACTTTTAACTTTAATACTGCCAGAACCCAAATCATAAGTCAAAGCATAAATGGTAAATTTCATATCATCACTAATAAAACTTGTAAAAGTAGTATGATCTATTTGAGTAAAAACCGTATCTAGATGCATATAAGCCCTACTTTGTGGGATTTGAAAAGCTAAAATAGTACTAAAAGATGTTTTTTGTTGAAAAAGTTTGCGCGCTACTTTTTCAACAGATTCAGATTCGGTTCTCTCAGAAATACCAATAGCCAAAACATCACGACTTAGAACTAACTCATCTCCACCTTCCAACGTAGTATCTTCATCCCTAGTATACCATATAGGAACATTGTCTCTATAAATAGGATGGTATTTAAAAATATACTCTGCAAATATTGTTTCCCTACGTCTAACCCTAGTTTGCATCCTATTTATTGTTACACCATGACCAATACTCGCAAAAGGATCCCTCGTAAAGAGTATATTGGGCATAGGATCAACAATTAAAGGATATTCACTGTTTACTAAAAAGTTCAGAGAATCAGATTTATAATTTTTAAGATCATCCCTTGTAACCCCAGCTATCATTTTTGAAATCATGTCATTAACAGACATATTATAAAAATAATCCTTCAAAGCTTGAGTCTTATTCTCAGTTCTGATCCCTGCTTCAAAAATAAATTGTGATATAAATTGATCTTTGACACTATCACACTGAGAAATAGTTTCACTAATTAAATCCTCAATATAGACAACTTCAACTCCATTATTTCTTAAAATATCCGCAAAAGCATTGTGTTCTTGCCTTGCCACTTCAAGATAAGGAATATCATCAAACAATAACCTTTGCATTATTGAAGGAGTCAGATTTTCCAATTCTTCTCCTGGTCTATGTAGCAACACTCTCTTTAAACGACCTATTTCTGAGAATACACTTATTGGTTTTAAATACTGCATAACAAAAACCTCTGTTTTTATAAAAAAGTTTAAAAATTTTTAATTTATTACACTTAGTTAATATATTAAAACTTAAACGACAAAAAATCAACATAATTAAAACCTATAAAAAACAAACAAGCTTAATACTTAACTAAATATGATAAAATATTGATATGCAACATCTTACATATATATTCAATTTAATAAGTCTCTACCTAATATGTTCGTGTTCTTTATTTAGCAAAAGTGATCAAAAAAATTACGGTTCAAATACTATCCTGTTAACCCATCACTATCCACCCAATCATGCCCTCGTAACTAATATGACATATACTACATATCACATACCATCACATCTAATAGACACAATATTAGAGCATACAAGATCTCCCAATTTATTAAAAACATTAGCAATAGACTTAAAAATAAGTCCCCAAAAAATAGAAGAAATACAAAACTATCTACTGGCCTATCAAAGACACCTAAATAATTCACAAGAATGGAAAAAATTTATTGAACAAAGCAATATAAATGGATATTTAATCATTAAAGTTGATACAAGTTTTAGAAAAAAATCTGACGAAATTAAACCAAATTCACTTAATAAAAAGTTTACAGAGCTAACAGAAGCACAAATGTATTTAGACAAGGAAATTTTAGCATCATTAGAACAAATATTTTACGAAAAAAATATGGGATATATACCCATTGAAAACACTAACTCTTTTTTCCCTCAAGACAGCATAACCAATTATGCTGTCAATAAAGATATAATAAACGGAATAGAATACATATCTCCTCACATAATAGCAAATCAATTATTAAAAATTAATGATAAACAATATTTCAAGAGATTCATGCTTCATTTAAAAATTGAAAATAACAAAATAACAGAAATACTGCAAAAACAAACAATTGCTGATGAATACAATAATTCATACTATTCAACAAAATCACAACAAAAACTAAACTCAACAAGTAATTACAAATTAATTCCTAATATAATAGATCCAGAAACAGGAATAGAAATAACACCGCAAAAACTAAGATCCATTTTGTCAAATGGAGACATACTGCTAATAAAACCAAAAATAGATTGGACTGACTTTTTCTATTTTTGGCAACACACAGGAATATTTGACGCTGATAAGTATGACAATACAAAAAAAATTGTATTTAAAGGAGAAGACAGCTTCGATATAAAATCAGTAATCACAAGCAATCAAATCAAATTTGACACAGCATCTGTTCAGGGTTCAGGCTATGAAAAACTCACAACTTATATACAATCAAGGATACTAAAAATATTCTCACCCATAACAGACAAAAGAACTATTCAAAAAGCAATAAATTTTGCTAAAAACAGATATGTTGACAATAATTTTGGATATATGGTTCCCCTATTGTCTTCTAATATGTGGACTGACTCAATTAATCTTGAAGAGATCCACCATAAAACTTATTGTTCATTAGTAGTTGACAGAACATACAGAATAGCTGGTCTTGATGTCTCAAGAAATTATGAAGTATCTGGTGTAGTGACTCCTGGAGAGATAAATGCAGCTGCTTACGATTTTTATATGTCATACACAATATCAGGAATATTTCCCAGTATGTTACCAAAAAGAGTTATCAAACCAACTCTTAGAGAAAAATTTATTGGGTATAATAGAGAAATAAAAGATTCAATAGAAATAAAAAGTTCAAAAGAAAAAAGGTTTGGCAAATCTTGCAATATAATTAATTCTTGGTGCTTAGGGAGTTAATTCAACATGAAAAAATACTACGCATGCATATTAAACGACAAAAATGAAAAAATGATCTTCACATCTTGGGAAGAATGCAAAAACAAAATTATAGGACAAAAAAATAAAATAAAGAGCTTCAAAACAAAAGAAGAAGCAAAAAATTGGCTCTCAAGAGATGGAAAGAACGATATCTACCCAACAGGAATATACTTTGACTCTGGAACTGGAAGAGGCAAAGGAGTAGAAATTAGAGTTGTTAATGAAAAAGGAGTATCCATACTAAACAAAATAATAGATCAAAGTCTAATTAATGATTATAATAATTACTACGTTAAAGATTTTGATGGAATTAGCAACAATTACGGCGAACTTTTAGGATTATATATTGCACTCAAAATAGCATTACAAGAAAACACAAAGAACATATTTGGAGATAGCAAACTAGTAATTGATTATTGGTCTAAAGGATTTTACAATAAAAACTTAAATAAAAATACTATCAAATTAATTCAAAATGTGACCAAATTAAGACATACTTTTGAAGAAAAAGGAGGAACGATATTATTGATATCAGGAGACAATAATATTGCGGATCTTGGCTTCCATAAAAGGTAAAATAATATTTATATAAAGCAAAACACATGCAAACACAAAATATTTTTAAAATATGCATAAGCATACCGATCATAATCTCCTGTACTACAATAAGGTTTAAACAAGAATGTAAAACAAATTTTAAGATAATAAAATCCAATGCCCAATATATTAGTGTAGACAATATTGAGGCAACAGACGAATACATATATATTGAATTCACAAATACAAGTGACGAAATCGTAAAAATAAACTGGCAACATACAAATTTAAATTCCAAAAATATCGTTACAAAAAAAAATGATACTAAACTAATAAATAACCTCAAAATTTATAAAAATAAATATAAAGAATTATTAATTGGACCAAAAACTTCTCAAACATTTAAAATTTATTTATTAGGGCAACCCGAGCAAAACACCAAGCTCGCAATCAATAACTCAAAAACACAAAAGCATATATTTAACAAAATCAAATATCCAGCTACTTTAAAACTGAGCATAACAAAACCTAACATTAATCCAAAACAAACCATTGATATTGTAATATCAAGAATCCCAAAAATCTAAAAAAGTTCAAATCTATAAAAAGAATTATTTTACATAGATAATCAACTAGTACCATTTATTTCTTAGTTTTACGGTTAATTAAAAGTTCATAATTAGTACTTGCATTACTTTCCAACGATGATTTAATAGGTTCAAAGAAATTCCAAGAAATATAAATTGAAAAATTATTTCTCCAAATAGAAGAATACCTACCGCTATTATCCTTTAAAATATCTGGACTTAAACTATACTCCCCGACAAATTGCCAATCATAAAAATTAAATTTAAAGCTTGTACTAATTTTCTTGATTTTAAATAATGAATCCTTTCTATCCTGAATATTAAAGAAATTAAATGACTTAAACAGATCTGCAAACAGATTAACCGTTTCAAGCTCAACCTGTTCCATATATCCTCCAAAATATCTAAAAGTTTTAGTATTAATAGAACGAGTTGAAAAATTCAACTCAAAAAACTTAGTATACCTAAACTTAAAAGTAAACTCAGCCCAAAATTCATTATCAACAAATTTTTGCAAATTCATTTTCCATCCAACATCTGTTCCCAGTCCAATTTTAAATTTTTCATCAAAAAACTTAAAATCATATAAATCTTTTTTATACTGAAAACTTAAAGAATACGGAATAAGCTTAGTTGTGGATCCTACCTTCGCAAAATCGCTAATCAATTTATCATACTTATACTCAAAATCATTTTTCATAGCAAATTCAAATCTAAAATCATAAGCACTAAACTTAAACGAAAGTTCAGATACCCCATTAATCAAAGGATCATAAGCAACCAGAAAGATAAGCTTTAAATAATCTAAATATCTTGGCTCTATCTTATAATACAAAGCAGGATGCATCTCTAAATTCTTATAAGGAGAAATGGGTTTTAAAGGTTTTAAATTAATAGAAGTATTTTTAAAAACAGACTTTTTCTCATCTTCCTTAAATTTCTTATCATATTTAATTCCAATACCTACTTCTTGTAATAAATAAGGAAATTCCATCGCAAACTTAAGCTCAGAAGAAGCATATATATTTTCAAAAGTATTTTTCAGCACACCTGAAAGACTAGTAGTAAAAAATCTATAGTCATAAATCAAGCCAAAATTCAATTCTTGATGCAAAGTTTCAGGACTTTTCAAAAAAACGGAATTGCTCTTGCCATCCAACATTTTAGAATCTCTATCATATTTTTTATCAAATGAATAAAGAGTAATTTTGTTCTCAAACCTAATACTACTCCGAGAAAAAGCAGGATACAGCATAAAAGGCAATAAATTTAAATTAAATTTATTAATAAGTGAATGTTCGCCCTTCTTGTCTTTATCCACCAAATTATAATCTTTGTCTAAGGGATTATACTCTATAGTATTAAGATAAAAAATATCTTCAAAAGTAACAAGCCGATTATAAAAATCAGCATGAAATTTTAAATCTATTTTATTTTTAATCTCAAACAAATAGGTTTTCACATCATATTTAAACTCCTGGGGAGACTTAAATTTAGAATTATCAAAAAATATATTATTTTTAAAATAAGGATTCATGCCCAATCTTATATAAAAAGAATCTTGCTTACTCAGATCATTAGAAACAATTGGTTTGGGAGATAAATAAAAATCTTTGGTTAAATCTTTTTTCTCCTTAAGTTTTTTGGCATTACTTTTATCTTTGTCATCCTCAACATTATCTCCAATATTTTTGACCTTGGGTACCATAATTATTTCTTTAACCTTAGAATCAGAAAGAGAAGTCCAACTGTTATTATAAAGCTCTTTCTGAAAATTTAAATCGATATAAGGCAGATAAATTCTCTCTAAATAAAACCATTTCCTAGTTGGATCTTTAATACTTTTAGGATTTTTACCAAAAATATTCTCATAATTTGCCAATTTAAAAGTAAATCCAAGATTATTTAATCTATAATCAATAAGGGTATTATTATCAAAAGTTTGATTATAAAAAGAAGATAAATTCCAATCAAATGTCCTTATCATCTTTTCTGTTTCTGATGAATCTTTTAGAGGACTTAAAACGGAAAAAAATGTTGCACTCTCTAATCTATCTTTAAAGTCAATCATCACATAAGGATCTGAATAATGCTCAAAAATCAATGAAAAAAGCGCATCACTGATTAAAAATTCAGACTTAGATTTAAGCAAATACCTAAAGGGAACCTCAAATCCAAATATGTCACCCTTATTTATATTATCAAAACTAAAAAGGGAGTAATTGATACTATTACCTTCAAAAGGGCGATAGTCACCAGAAATATTATGCTTATATAGAGTTCTTGTCAAGCCTATGCCAAAACTACCTTCAAAAGTTTTAAAAAGATCTAAAGTCTCACCTAAATTAAAATCAATACCTGAATAAAACCCCAAATTAGAATAAATATCAAAAATCAATTTAACATGGTCTTGATTAACTTTAGAAACAATATCTTCTGCAAAGAAATAAGTTAAATAACCATTTCTAATATAAGATTTTTTATCTGAATTGTATACTGAATGAAAATCAAAATCTAAAAAAGAAACATCATCAATATTAGCAGATTTTTTCCCCAATAAATATACAGTATTAAAAAGAGTAAGTCCTTTCCTTGAAGAATATCCTAAAGATGGATTAAAAAACAAACTATCACCTGGTTTAAAAAAGAATGGAATATAGAATATAGGTACTCTTCCTATATAAAACACAGCATTTAAAATACCAAGGTCCCCAGATGGCAAAATCCATATCTTAGAGGCTCTAATAGAATAATAAGGTTCTGGAATCTTACTAGTTGTAATAAAAGCCTCTTCTAATATGTTTGAATCATTATCCAATCTCCTTAAAACTTTTCCCCCAAATGAAACAATATGGTCAATTAAATTTTTATTCACTTTTTTTTGAACAATTCCATTTTTGAGAAGAAAATTCTGAGAATCAAAATCAATAAATAATTCACCGCCATAAAAATATAACTTCTCATCAGTACTCAAATCAAATTTATATTCGACATTTCCACTAGAAAAAAGCTTTTTGGAATTTTTATTAAAAATAATTTTATCACCCTTAATGTTATGCTTTTTATTATCTTTAACGTCTTCAATAACAAGATTTACTTTCCCTTTAAATATGATAGTTTCATCCCCAGTAATCTCATAAGTAAAATTTTCAAGATTATCTGTACTCTCAATGATTATTTTATATCTACCCACATCGTTGCTATCTTTTGAAAAAAGTTCAGGGGATATACCAAATTTTTCCAAAAGTAATGACTTTATCTTAGAAACATCTTTCTCTTCAATACCTTCTCTTAATGCCCATTTTTTTAAATCTTCATCACTAGAAAATTCAAGTTCTTTCAAATTAGCTTTTTGCATTAAAGTTAGATTTTTTTTATCTTTTAAACTCTTTTTATCATTAACATCTTGAGCAAACAAGATAGAATAATTAAAAATATTTACCAAAAATAATATTACAAAAGAGCTTTTAAAAACATTCCCGTATAGGAACTCTTGCATTTTGAAACCTCTTCAGGAGTTCCAGATACAATAATATTTCCTCCAGATACTCCACCCTCAGGACCTAAGTCTATTATATAATCTGCCTGTTTAATCACATCTAAATTATGTTCTATAAGGACTACAGTATTTCCATTTTGAACAAGCAATTGCAATACCTCTAACAATTTTCTTATATCATCAAAATGCAAACCTGTTGTTGGTTCATCAATAATATAAAAAGTCTTTCCTGTACTCTTTTTGCCAAGCTCAAAAGCCAATTTGATCCGCTGAGCCTCTCCTCCTGAAAGGGTTGTTGATGCTTGACCTAATTTAATATATTCAAGCCCCACTTCTTTTAAAATCTCTAAATAATGATTAACTTTTGGAATATTTTCAAAAAAATTTTTAGCCTCAAGAACACTCATTTCTAAAACATCATAAATATTCTTTCCCTTATACCTAATCTCCAAAGTTTCCTCATTAAATTTTTTTCCCTTGCACAAATCACAGGGAACAAAAACATCAGGCAAAAAATGCATCTGAATATTTAAATATCCATCACCTTGACATTTTTCACAACGCCCACCCTTAACATTAAAAGAAAACCTACCAGCCTTAAATCCTCTTGCTCTAGACTCTGGAAGCTTTGCAAAAAGTTCCCTAATCTCCGTAAAAAATCCAACATAAGTTGCAGGATTTGATCTTGGTGTTTTACCTATTGGTTTTTGATTTACTTGAATAACTTTATCAATTTGCTCATACCCAATGACATCCCCAAAACCATCAAAATAACTTGTATTTGATTTTAACCTACTATCAAGAGCAGGATATAATATCTCATTAAGAAGGGTACTCTTTCCACTACCAGAAACTCCTGTTATTACAGTAAAAACTCCCAAAGGAATACGCACATTAATATTTTTTAAATTATTTTTACTAGCATTTAAGAGTACAATTTCAGCTTTTCCTACTTTACGTCTTATTTTTGGAACTTCTATTTTAAGTTGACCACTTAAATACTTTCCAGTCACACTATAATCATTATTTAAAATATCAGATAAAGATCCCTTAGCAACTATTTCTCCACCATAAATCCCAGCTCCAGGTCCAACATCAATAATATAATCAGCAGTACGCAAAGTCTGCTCATCATGCTCTACAACAATTACCGTATTACCAAGCTCTTTCAAATTAACAAGAGTACTTATTAATTTTTCATTATCCCTTTGATGTAATCCGATACTAGGCTCATCAAGTACATAAAGAACACCAGCAAGAGCCGAGCCTATTTGAGTAGCAAGTCTAATTCGTTGAGCCTCACCCCCTGAAAGAGTTCCAGACATCCTATCTAAATATAAATAAGAAAGTCCAACATCAATCAAAAATTTAAGCCTACTTTTAATTTCTTTTAAAATTTCCCTAGAAATTTTAACATCAAGCTCATCAAGCTCAATCTTATCAAAAAAAGAATAAGAATCTATAACAGAAAGATTACTAAGTTCTTGAATATCTTTGCCGCTCAATTTAACAGACAAAGCCCCAAGACTTAATCGCTTACCTTTGCAAGAATTACAAGTTTTGCGAGACATTAAACCTTCATAAAATAATCTAGCACTCTCAGATTCAGTTGCAAGATAACGCCTCTTTAAAAGAGGAATAAGGCCCTCAAATTCCTTAGAATAATAAAAACCACCTTTTATTTCTTTACTCTCCATTTCTTTAGATTTATAGATAAAATCTATCTTTTCATTGGCGCCATACAAAATCTTTTTAAGAATATCTTCAGAAATATCTTTTATAGGAGTATCTAAACTAAAACCATAATGTTTAGCAAGTCCCTTAAAAATTGATAAAGCCCAAGACGAACTGGGTTTAAAGGTAATAAATGCATCATCATTAAAAGAAAGCTTCACATTAGGACAAATCTTCTCAAAATCAAAATCAAGTGTAATGCCAAGACCCGAACATTCACTACAAGCTCCAAATGGACTATTAAACGAAAAAAGCCTTGGTTCTATGACAGGAAGAGAAAACCCACACAGAGGACAACTATTATGTTCTGTAAAGATTTTATCTATTTTTTCTAAATCATTTTCAATTTCTACACGTAAATATCCATTAGAAATCGATAAAGCAGTCTCAATAGATTCTGAAAGTCTAATTCTTATATTACTACTCAATTTTATTCTGTCTACTATAATTTCAATATTATGTTTCTTATTTTTATCTAAGCTCAAATTAACAGCGTCTTCTATCAAATAATCTTGAGAATCTACTCTTACCCTACTAAACCCTTGATTTAATATCTTTTCAAGCTCTTTTTTATGAGCACCCTTTGCGCCCATAACAACAGGCGCAAATAATATAACTTTAGACCCTTCAGCATAACTTAAAATAGTATTAATCATATTATCTAAAGATTGTTCCTCTATTAAACTTCCATCATTTGGACAATATGGCTTACCAATTTTAGCAAATAGCAATCTATAATAATCATAAATTTCAGTAATTGTACCAACAGTTGACCTTGGATTACTGCTTATTGTCTTCTGCTCAATTGAAATAGCAGGAGAGAGTCCGCCTATATACTCAACATTGGGTTTTTTCATTACTCCCAAAAACTGCCTTGCATAAGATGACACAGACTCCATATATCTTCTCTGCCCTTCTGCAAAAATTGTATCAAAAGCCAAAGAGGACTTACCAGAACCACTCTTTCCAGATATCACTACCAAACTATTCCTTGGAATATCAACATTAACATTTTTTAAATTATGCTCTCTTGCACCTCTGACAGTAATTTTTTCTCTCAAGGTATAAACTCCTCACCTTAAAAATTTTCACCCCTTACTTAACAAGCTCTCTTATTTTATCTCGCAAAAAGATAGCATCCTCAAATCTTTCATCACAAACTGCCTCTTCAAGTTTAAACTTAAGCTTAATGATAAGATCCTTTTTAGATAATTTGTCATCAGAAATAATTTTTCCAATGTCATAATCAACGGTTTCATTTTTTAATTCTTTTTCTAAAATATTTTGTACTTTTTTAATAATAGTCCTTGGAACAATATTATTTTTTTTATTGTATTCAATTTGAATATTCCGTCTTCTATTAGTTTCGTCAATAGCCTCTCTCATTGCACAACTTACGTGATCGTAGTACATTATAACACAACCATTTGAGTTTCTAGCAGCTCTACCAATCATTTGGATCAAAGAAGTAGTAGATCTTAAAAATCCTACTTTATCAGCATCCAGTATGATAACAAGAGAAACCTCAGGAATATCTAAACCTTCCCTTAATAAATTAATGCCCACAATAACATCAATTTCTGATTTTCTAAGAGATGTAATAATATCTACTCTCTCAATAGCATTAAACTCTGCATGCAAATATCTAGCCTTTATATCAAGACTTAATAAATAATCTGTTAAATCTTCAGCCATTTTTTTTGTCAAAGTTGTAATTAAAACCTTTTCATTTAAAGCCACCCTTTTTTGAATTTCATTATAAAGATCTTCCATCTGTCCATCTGAAACTCTAAGAATAATCTCTGGATCAATCAGACCCGTTGGACGTATTATTTGTTCAGCAATAACACTACTTTTTTCGCACTCTTCAAGGCCAGGAGTTGCTGAAACAAAAACAACCTGATTAATCAAAGATTCAAATTCATGATACTTAAGGGGTCTATTTGCAAGTGCTGATGGAAGTCTAAATCCAAAATTTACAAGATTTAATTTTCTTGAATAATCTCCATTATACATTCCTCTAAATTGAGGCAAAGTAACATGGGATTCATCAATAAATAACAAATAATCTTTGGGAAAAAAATCAAAAAGACAGTAAGGTCTATCCATCTCGCTATCACTAAAGTACTTAGAATAATTTTCTATGCCCTGACAAGACCCGGTTTCTCTTAACATTTCAATATCATATTCTACTCTCTGCTTAAGTCTTTCAGCCTCAACAAACTTACCATTTTCTTTAAAAGAATGATATTGTATTTCTAAATCAACTTGTATTTTAGAAAGAGCATCCAATATGTTTTCATAAGGAATAACAAAATAAGACTTAGCAAAAAGAGTAAATTCATCAGTAACTCCCAAAATCTTTTTTGTAAGTGGATTAATCCTGCTTATCCTAACAATCTCATCAAAATCTAAATAAATCTTATATGCAAAATCACCATGCTCATTACTAGGCCATACTTCAATGACATCACCTTTAATAGAAAACTTATCATGTTCAAGATTCATAAGAGTTCTTTCATACTGAAGCTTAACAAAAATATCTGCTATCTCTTTAATAGAAATCTTTTGCCCTACAAAAAAAGCATGGGCAGCATTCTTAAAAAATTCTGGAGAACCTAATGCATAAATCGAAGAAACTGTAGCAACAACAATAACATCTCGCCTCCTAGAAAGAGATGTTACTGTCCTTATCCTCTTTATTTCAATATCTTCATTAATAGTGGCTTCTTTTTCTATATACAAATCTTTTGATGGAACATAAGATTCAGGCTGATAATAATCATAATAAGAAACAAAATACTCAACTGCATTATCTGGAAAAAAATCCTTAAATTCCCTATAAAGCTGTGCAGCTAAAGTTTTATTATGACTAATTATCAAAGCAGGTCTCTCTAAATTTCTAATAATATTAGCGATTGTAAAAGTTTTACCGCTACCTGTAACACCCTTTAAAGTCTGATATTTATTATCAAGTAAAATAGATTCCTCAATTTCTCTAATTGCTTTTGATTGATCACCAGCAGGAGAATAATCAGACCTTAAACAAAATTGCATGAAGACCTCAAAGAAAAAAAATTGTAACTCAAAATATAATAACTAATTCTATACTTAATACTTTATTATTCTATAATTTAATTATAGATTCTCAAATAATAAAATAAAGGAAAATAGTATGAAAAATAATAAACTTAAAAAAAAAGTAGAAAAATACATTCAACTTGAAAAAAACAAATATTTTAAAGATGAAGCAATAAGATTACTTAATGAAAATAATGAGAGAGAACTGTACAATAGATTTTATAAAGATCTAGAATTTGGCACCGCTGGAATGAGAGGCATCATTGGAGCTGGAACATACTATATCAACACCTACAATATTACAAAAGCAAGTCAAGGAATTGCCAATTACATCCTTGAAATCACACAAAATCCTAAAGTTGTAATAAGTTATGATTCAAGATACTTCTCAAAAAATTTTGCATATGACGCTGCAGAAATTTTTGCATCAAATGGCCTTAAAGTTTATATATACAAAAATCTAAGGCCAACACCCCAGTTATCATATACAGTTAGAAAATTAGATTGCGATCTTGGAATAATGATAACAGCAAGTCATAATACAAAAGAATACAATGGATATAAAGTATATTGGAAAGGGGGTGCTCAAATAATACCTCCTCATGATACACGAATAATATCAGAAATCAAAAAAGTATCTAATGTTAAAAATACACTTACAAAAGAAGAAGGTATAAATAAGCAAGCAATAATAGAACTTAATGATGAGATTGATATAGCATACATAGAAAAAATAAATGAAGAATTTCCTGATTTCAATAAAAAAAGCAAAAACACAAATTTAAAAATAGCATATACTCCTTTGCACGGGACAGGAGGAACAATAATAAAGGAGTTATTTAAAGGCAGTAAAGTAGAACTTTTAATTGAACAAAGTCAAATAATCCCTGACCCAGAATTTCCGTCAGTCAATTATCCTAATCCTGAAGAACATACTACCCTGTCCAAAGTAATAGAACTTGCAAAAAGAGAAAACTGTGATATTGCATTTGCAACCGACCCAGATGCTGATAGGATGGGTATAGCCTTTAATGAGGATAAAAAATGGAAAACTCTAAATGGCAATCAAATTGCATGCATTTTAATGAATTACTTATTATCTAGAGAAAAAAATCCTAAAAATGTATTTGTGATAGCTTCTTTCACTACAACACCAATGCTAAATAAGATAGCAAAAAAATATAACTCAACATTATATAGAACATATACAGGATTTAAATGGATAGGGCACTTAATAGATGAGATAAAAACAAAAGAACCAAACAAAAAATTTACTTTTGGATGTGAAGAAAGTTATGGATACTTAATTGGAACTGGAACTAGAGATAAAGACGCATTTTCAGCCATAAAAGGATTTTGCGACTTAATGTTGACATTAAAAAAGAATCAAATAACAATAGGAAAATATCTTCAAGAAATGTACAAAGAGTTTGGATATTATGAAGACTTTATAATTAATAAAAGTTTTCAAGGAAGTAATGGGGACTTTTTAAGAGAAGAATTAATGTCAAATTTTAGGAACGAAATTAAAAAAAATTTTGCAGGAATTAACATAATCAAAAAATTAGACTACAAAAAGTTAACAGAAACCGATATGAATGGCAATGTATATAAAATAACAAAATACAAGCATACTACAAATGCAATAAAATTTTTATTAGAAAACGAAATAGAAATAACCATCAGGCCATCTGGAACAGAGTCAAAAATTAAATTTTATGTATCCATATATTCAAGATACGAACAAAAAAACAATATTTTTGATATAATAAATAGTATAAAAATGGAGATAGAAAAGTATTAATATAGCAGAGAACCTAATAAACCTAGTCGAAGTAGCCGCTAGAGAAGTTGCTAGAAAAAATAAAAATAGAGAAGTTTCAATTTGGCATTTATTAATGTCTATATTAGTTTGTCCAAAAAAATCTGAAATAAAAAAAATAGATACCAAAACTTTAAAAAATATCAAACAAGATACATTATGTGAAATAGAAAAGTTAGAAAAAGTTTTAATTGGTACTAATGAAATTATAATTCCAAAGATAAACAGAGAAATTTTCATTCTTATTGAACAAACAAAAAAAGAGTTTAAGTCTAAACCTTCAATAGGTATAAAAGAGATTTTTTATCAAATCTTAAAAACGAAAAAACTTCTCAAGAAATATAAACTTAATAAGTTAAGCTTCAACTTTAATGAAGAAAATATGATAGCAAGTATAGACAAAATAAGGTTAATTGAAACATACAAAGAATTCGAAGATGAAATAAGACTTACAAATGACTATTTTGAAATTGATAAATACGTTAAAAACTTGACAACACTTGCAAAAGAAAAAAAACTCAATCCTTTAATCGGTCGTGAAAAAGAAATTCAATCACTAATAAACATACTTGAGAGACGAAACAAAAATAGCACAATTTTAATAGGAGAACCTGGTGTTGGCAAAACGGCAATTGTTGAAGGCCTTGCCATCAAAATTGCAAATAAAGAAATAAAGAACCAACTACAAAACAAAGTAATACTACAAATTGACACTTCTGACTTAGTCTCAGGAACAAAATATAGAGGAGAATTCGAAGAAAGATTAAATAACATAATTAAATCCATTAAAAACAATAAAGACATAATAATATTTATAGATGAAATACACACTCTAATAGGAGCTGGAAACTCTGAAGGCTCTATTGACGCAGCAAATATTTTAAAACCCGTTTTGTCTCGCTCTGCAATACAAATAATAGGTGCAACAACTTATGATGAATATAGAAAACATATTTCTAAAGATAAAGCATTTACTAGAAGATTTCAAACAATATCGATCAAAGAACCCGATGAAAAAGAAACTCTCAATATAATCAATAACATAATAAAAAACTTTGAAGATTATCACGGTGTCACTTATGAAAAAGAAGCCATAGAAAATGTTATTAAGATATCATCACAATATCTAATTAACAAAAGATTTCCCGATAAAGCAATTGATCTAATTGATATTGCCGGGGCTCAAAAAAAGCAAAAAGAAACAAATAAAAAAATAATCAATGTAGAAGATATTAAAAGCGCAACAGATGAACTATTAAATATTAAGATAAAATCTAACATCAAAGAAGAAATTGATACGCTTAAAACAGAAGCAAGACACATAAAAGAAAAAATAATTGGGCAAGAATGTGCTATAAATGAAATAATTATAGAAATGGTCAAAACAAAACTCGAAATCAATAATAATACGCAACCTTTAACATCAATATTGCTAATAGGTTCAAGCGGAAGCGGAAAGACAATGATAGCAAAAACAATATCAAGCATCATTATTGAAGATCAAAACTCAATACTAAAGCTAGACATGTCAGACTATAGAGAAGAAACTTCCATATCAAAATTAATAGGAACGAATCCAGGATATACAGGCTATGCTGACGGTGGCATTTTAACAAACAGATTAAAACATAATCCTAGAGCCTTCATTATACTTGAAAATATCGAACATGCTCATAATTCTGTGCTTACTATCATAGAACAAATACTTGAGCACGGAGAACTAATTAGTAGTAAAGAAGACAAAATATCCTTTAAAAACACCATTATTGTTTTAAGTACATCTATTGGTACCAAAACACTACTTGGAAAGGGAAGTATTGGATTTAATAAAACAGACAATAATATAAATATCAAAAACGAAATCAACAATGAGCTTAAAACAAGATTCAAATCATCACTACTAGACAAAATACAAAAAAAAATAATTCTTAATATCTTAAAAGAAGAAGACCTCAGCCTAATTTATAACAACTATTGCAAAGAACTCACTAAAAAATTTAGACTAAAGAATATTCAAATAGAGATTGATGACAATCTTAAAAATCATATAATCAACAAATATTATGACAAAAATTCCGGAGCAAGAAGCATTTTAAATGCAATAAAAGAACAAATAGAAGAAAAAATTATCAATCAAATATTCAAAAATCCCAATATTAATCTAATAAAAATATATTTAGACCAAAATAATATAAAAATTAAACAAAAGGAAATCTTATGTTCAAGAAAGTAGAAAGCAAAGTAAATTTCCCTAAGATAGAAGAGAGAATATTAAAATTTTGGAATGACAATAAAATTTTCGAAAAATCAATACAACAAAGAGAAGGTTGTGAAGAATTTACATTCTATGATGGACCGCCATTTGCAACAGGACTTCCACATTTTGGACACTTCGTTCCAAATACAATTAAAGATATCATTCCAAGATATAAAACAATGAAAGGCAAACAGGTTAAGAGATATTTTGGATGGGATACTCATGGCTTACCCGTAGAATATGAAGTAGAAAAATCCTTAAAAATCTCTGGCAGATACGAAATAGAAAAATATGGAATTGATAAATTTAATGAAGAATGTAGGAAAATAGTTCTTAGATACACAAAAGAATGGCAAAAAACAATTTCAAGATTAGGCAGATGGATCGACTTTGAAAACAATTACAAAACAATGGATACAACCTTCATGGAATCTGTATGGTGGGTATTCCAAACACTTTACAATAAAGGTTTAATTTATGAAAGCTACTATGTACTACCATATTCTCCGAAACTTGCAACTCCTCTCTCAAACTTTGAGGTTAATCTCGGTGAATATAAGGAAATTCATGATCCATCACTAACTATAAAATTTAAAATCAAAGATAAAAATGAATACTTACTCGCATGGACAACAACTCCTTGGACACTACCTACAAATCTTGGAATTGCTGTCGGCAAAGATATAGATTACTCTAAAATATTTGATAAGGAAAAAGATGAAACATTTATAATCGGCACAAAAAGGTTAAATCACTACTATAAAGATGAAAAAGCATATACAGTAATAGAACAATTTAAAGGTGAGTATATTAAAGGAATAGAATATGAACCCATATTTAACTATTTCCTAAACCAACGGGATAAAGGGGCTTTCAAGATTCATACAGCAGAATATGTCACAACTGATGATGGAACCGGAATAGTACATATCGCACCCTTTGGAGAAGAAGACTATAACATACTTAAAAATAATACAAAAACCGACATGATAACACCTATAGATGCCGAGTGCAGATTTACAAACGAAGTAAAAGATTTTGAAGGACTATTTGTTAAAGATGCAGATAATAAAATAATAGAAAAATTAAAATCAATGAACCTTTTATTCAAACGAGAAAACTTTCTACACAGATATCCATTTTGCTACAGAACAAATTCACCTCTAATTTACAGACCCATAAGCTCATGGTTTGTAAATATTGAAGCAATAAAAGAAAAACTCATAAAATCAAATGAGCAAATAAACTGGATGCCCTCACACTTAAAAAAAGGACGATTTGGCAAATGGCTAGAAAATGCACGAGATTGGGCAATAAGCAGAAACAGATTTTGGGGAAATCCAATACCAGTTTGGATATGTTCAAAGACAGGAAACAAAATATGTATAGGATCCAAAGAAGAACTTGAGAGACTTTCAGGACAAAAGGTGAATGACTTACATAAAGATAAAGTTGATAAAATTACTTGGCCCAGTGAATATGGTGGTGTATATGTTCGAACAAGTGAAGTTTTAGACTGCTGGTTTGAATCTGGTTCCATGCCCTACGCAAGTAAGCATTATCCATTTAAAGATAAAGATAACTTCCATAATATTTTCCCTGCTGATTTCATTGCAGAAGGTCTAGACCAAACAAGAGGATGGTTTTATACATTAACAATCCTAGGAACTGCACTTTTTGAAAACACAGCGTTTAAGAATGTAATAGTTAATGGACTAGTATTATCTAGTGATGGAAGAAAAATGTCAAAATCACTTAGAAATTACACAGATCCAATGGAAGTAATAAACACATTTGGAGCTGATGCTCTAAGGCTTTACCTAGTAATGAGTCCCGTGATAAGAGCTGATGATTTAAAGTATAGCGATGACGGGGTTAAAGATGTTTTAAAAAATATTATAATCCCTATCTGGAATGCTTACTCATTTTTCATAACTTATGCAATAATTGACAAATTTGAACCTAATAATAATATAAATCTACACAAAACTAATATCCTTGATAAATGGATAGTTAGCGAAATCGAAAGTCTAAAAAAAATATTAAATGAAGAAATAGATAAATATAATTTAACAAAATCAATAGAAGAACTTCTTGCATTTATCGACAAACTAAATAATTGGTATATCAGAAGATCAAGAAGAAGGTTTTGGAAATCTGAGAATGATAATGATAAAATCGATGCCCATGAAACGCTATATTATGTAATAAAAAACTTAATGTTGATGCTTGCACCATTTATCCCGTTCTTAACAGAAGAAATTTATCAAAATCTAAAGACCAAAGATGAAAAAGAATCAATCCATCTAAACAAATATCCACAAGCAATTGAAAAACTTATTAACATAGATCTTGAAGAAAAAATGAACTTTATAAGAAAAGTTGTTTCAATTGCAAGAGCACTCAGAGCATCACATAATATCAAAATACGGAAACCCATAAGTACAATCTATGTTGTTACCAAGGATCAAAAAGAACAACAAATACTAAATGAAATGAAAGAAATAATACTTGAAGAAATTAACGCAAAAGAAATAAAAATCAAATCCAATGAAGAAGAACTTGTAACTTACAAAGCAAAAGCAAACTTTAGAGAACTTGGAAGTAAACTTGGAGTAAATATGAAAGTAGGATCATTAGAAATAATGAAACTAACAAACGAAGATATATTAAAAATAATAAATGGTAACAAACATATAATTAAAATCAATGAAAATACATATAATATTACGCTAAAAGATATAATCTTAGAAAGACATGAAAGAGAAAATTTAAAAATAATAAATGAAGATTCTGTCACAATTGGATTAGATGCACTAATAACAGAAGAATTATATTTAGAAGGACTCTCAAGAGAACTTATAAGAAAAGTACAAAATTTAAGAAAAGAAAATAATTTCAATGTTAGTGACAGAATAATACTATACATAGATAACAGTGATATATTGAAGAAAATAACAAATCAATTTGAAAGCTATATTAAAACGGAAACCTTAACACTCAAAATAGAAATTAATAAAGAAAAGGCATTAACAAACGTAGAACTTGACGATGCAATATTCATAAAGATAGGTATCAAAAGATGGTCAAACTAATTATCAAAATTTTCATGGCTATCCTTTTTATAGGATGTGAAACTTTAAATTACTGTCCACCTAAGAACAACATCTCTTCAATTATGTTGTTAGACCCATCATCAGACATATACGCTTACATAAATCTATCTAAAAACAGATTCATCTACAATGAACTCAAATTCAAATACAAAATCGGACTTAACACTGTTGGTAACTTATACTTAAGTTACACAAAAGATCCAGAAACTTTCTCAGTAATAATAACAGGAAATTTCCCCAAAAATATCTTTTGGGGAATACAAAATAACTCAAATTTTGAATCCTATGGAAACATATTTATAAAACCAAAATGGAAAATAAAAAATTCAAATATATATATCACTCCCACTAAAAATAAAAAAGGAATTCTAATAAATCAAAAAGAAATAACTCAGGAAAGTGAAAACATACTAACAACAAAATATATTGACATACTTGATCAAAATGAAATATTCTTTTGGATAAAGGATATAGCTAAACTAATGCCAAATAACATAAAGAAAATAAATCGTATTCCCTTCAACAAGGGAATATTCATTGCAAACAGTGAAAATGACCAGGATTATAATTTACAAGCTTACTTACATACTGATAATCCAGCAATACTATCTATTTTATCAAAGAAACTAATACCAATCCTATTAGCAAGCACGACAAAAATAATAATCTCAAGTCCTATAAAAACTAGAATAAAAGATCAAAATACCGTAGAACTTAAATTTAATGTTAACAAGATAAGCATCAAAGAATTTATAACAAGTTTAATACTAACTAAAGACGAAAAATCCCAAGTATCTGAATCAAATAGACCATACTATTAATAAAATAAAAGGCAAAATCAGCATATGCAAATTGTTTATTCAAACTTTACTTTAAAACCCCTTCTTATATTAAAATATTCACTTAATTTGACCTTAAATTCATACAAAACGATAAGCCTTAAGATGAACTTAAATTACCAACAATCAACCTCCCATGATAAGCTTTCGCACCTAGAATAGTATCAATAGCATCAACATTATCCTTACTAACTTTACCTGCAACAACAATTTCTAATTTTTCTCCAGCCATCAATATTAAATCCTGAATGATCATAAGTGAATCTTCCGCTTTAAATCCTCCTCCTGAAGTCAATATTCTATGAACACCAATATCTAAAAGATTAGCCACAGAAGATCTAATATCACAAGTCTCATCAACTGCTTTATGAAAAGTAACTTTTAAAGGGTAAGATAAACTTAGCAAGTCTTTAGTTCTATCTATGTCAATTTCACAATCATCCTTTAAAATTCCAAAAACTACACCTTCCACTCCAAGACTCTTGCAAAGCTCAATATCTTCCTTCATAGCTTGAAATTCTAAATTAGAATACACAAATCCCCCACATCTTGGTCTAATCATTACAACAATAGGAACGTCCAACCTTTCCTTTAAAACTTTTATGGTGCCATAAGAAGGCGTAGTTCCTCCACAAGTCGTATTTTCACAAAGCTCAATTCTATCAGCACCAAGCTTAACAGCATTTAAAGCCTCTAATATATTAAAAACACATGCTTCTCTTATCATCTAAACACTTAAATTACATAACAATTTATTTTCAACAAAATAATGATATAATGCTCCGATTTTACCAGAATCATTATTAAATTTAGTTGTTTCCACTCTAACAAGTTTCTTGATATCATTATTATAAATATGAGCCAATTCTAAAGACCATAAATTTTCTAATTTATCATATATTCTACTTATTAAATCCGATCGTGAACTTATTCCGCCTCCAATTAAGATTTTTTCAGGATTTAAAATAAAAGTTAAATTAAAAATTCCAAATGATAAAGTTTCAAAAAAATGCTCGATTTCATTCCTAGCATGTATATTGCCACTATCGGCAAGCTCAAAAACATATTCTCCAGAAACTTCTTCAAATTTCATTTCCAAACGCTCAGCAACCCTTCTCCTTAAGGCCGCAACAGAAGCCATAGATTCCCATCTACAATTAAAAGGAATATTATTTCCAAGCCCTCTGGTTATCATAAACCCAATTTCACCAGACATAAAAGAATATCCCCTCAAAAGTTTTCCATTCATAAATATTCCAGCACCAATGCCTGTTCCAAGAGTCAACGCAACAAAATCATCAGAATGAATAGCATTACCTTTAAATTTTTCTGCTAAAGCCACACAATTAGCATCATTTTCAATCTCAACATTCACCCCTGTTAAGGCTTCAAGCCTTTCTTTTAAAGGATAATTAGTAAATCCTTTAATAGCATTCACTCTAATTACAATGCCCTTAGGATCAACAAACCCAGGCATGCAAATTGCAACACCTTTAATATTTTCTTCTCTTTTATAAGAATTAATTACATTGACTAAAATACCAACTTGCTCATCAGGAGTAGTACCTGATTTAACTTCATGTTTATCAAGAAAATTACCGCCACTATCTACAAGAGAATATTTAGTATTAGTACCTCCAACATCAATTGAAACATAACGTTCCATACAAATCTCCATATTTTAAAATATTCAGGTAATTATACAATAAAAAATTAAAAACTCTCTATAGTAATCTTAGAAACTGTTGAAATTTTACTTATAACTATCTGGGTCTTAATCTCTTCCTTCAAATAAGAAACATGAGATATTATACCAATTTGACGCCCATCAACACGCTGCAAATCAGAAATCTTTGGAATAACCATTTTTAAAGTATCCTCATCAAGACTCCCAAAGCCCTCATCAAGAAAAAATGCTTCTATTTTAAGATCACTATCTCTTATCATGTCTGAGAGAGCTAGAGAAAGCGATAAAGATACAAGAAACTTCTCACCACCAGATAAAGTTTTAACACTACGAGTCATATTTCCATCTTTTTTGCTTTTAACTAGAAAATTAAAATCTTTACTATTTATATCAATTTCAAGCTCAAAATCAGGCAGAATAATATTTAAATACTTTTTATTTGATATACTTAAAATCTCATCAATCAAAAAACTCTGAACATAATACTTTAAACTAGGAGAAGTAGTAACAACTTTTTTCAAAATTTCCAATTTATCATTACGCTCATTTACACTACTTAATTCATTCTTAATATTCTCTAAATTAATCTCATGTGCATTAAGTTCTGCTTTAAGAACCTGCAAGCTTGAAAAATTTGCCTCATACTTACTAATATCCTTAGAGAGAACCTCAATCTGAGATATAAAATTGGATTTCAACTTTATAAAATGCTCTAAACTATTCTTACTAGGGTTTAAAGAATCAAATGAAAAAATAGGATCCTTAGCACAAAAAACACCTTTAATTGATCTTTTCAAATCAACAAAACTAGAAGTAAACTTAGCAAGTTCATCTTTAAGCTCCATTTTAAAACCTAATATGGTTTGTTTCATAATCTCAATTTGACTCTCAAGTTTAAGTTTTTCATTACTTATATTATCAAGACACAAATTCAATTTAATATGATCATTTTCTATGTCTCTTTTAGACCTTAAAAATTTTTCAAACTCTCTCTCAATTAAAGCAGACTCACTTAGACTTATCTTTAAATTAACATTAAATAATAAATTTTTTATCTTACCTAAATTTTCTTTAATTTCTATTTCCTTTAAAGAAATTTTGGAATTTAAATCATTGAACATTAATTTTAAAGCTGCAATTTCCTTAAGTTTACCTTCAAAAATCAAAATCTTATCCTTATTAGAATAATCTATATATTTTCGAAATAAATTTTGACCAATTCTTTTTAAAATTTCTGCATTATTTTTCTTAAAATTTAAGACACAACCCTCCCATTTAATTTTACTTTCTTTATTATGCAAGATAGCAACTTTAAGAATATCTAACTCAGATTGCAAAACTTGAAGCTTTGAATTCAATTTCAATAGTTCATTTAAACTACTGATTTTTAATTTTTCTTTTCCTTGATATACCTTATATGCATCTTCATGATGTTTAAGATCCTCTATATCTTTCTCAACAGACTGTCTATTGTTATTAAGATGTTCTAAAAAATTTCTATATAAATCAATTTTAATATTTATCTCAATAGCTTGTGATAAACCACTATCATTTGACTTTAACAACAAGTCTAATCCATTTTTATATCTCAATATTAATTCTTCATAAAACCCCTTTAATAACTTTAATGCCTCATAATAAACATACTTATCAAAATCAAATGATATTTTTTCTGAATTAATACTTTTGATTTCGACGTTTTTTCTCTTCTGTTCTACTGATAATTTTTTTCTTTGAGTTTCCAATTGCTTCTCTTTTATAAGTAATCTATCATAAGCTTCCTCATCAAAATTCATCTCACATAAAATAACATTCTCATAATATAATTCTTTTACATAATCAAAATTAAAATTGTCTAAATCCAAATATTTCAATTCTTCTAAGTCCCTTTGAATACTTAAAAGCTCTAACGAGAACCGATTTTTATCATTTAATAGTTCGCTTTGCCTTTGTACAAAATTTTTTAAATCCAAAAAATCATTAGAATTATAAAACTTAAGCTTTTCATCTAATTCTGATTTAATCTTTTTCTGCAAAAAATACTCACGATTTAACTTATTTCTGAACACAACTTTAGAAGATAATTCCAATTTTAAATCATCTATCCTATGTCGAATATCTAAATAATTTTGATTGAACTTTATTATTTTTTCACAAATAACTATCAACTTATAAACATTGTCAAGATTTTCTCTTAAAATTTCTACATTAATTAAATTCAAAGATTCAGTCAATTCATTTATTTTTTTTTTATTAATATTCAGTCTGTTTCTTTCTTCCGTATCTAAAAATACTAATCTTTCTTTATTGAATTTTGTAAGTTCTAATTCTTTCTTTAAAAAAATTTCTATATCATCATACTTTTTTAAATTAAAAATATTGTCAATTATTGCTGTTTTATTTTTTGGCTTTAAAGTTAAAAACTCCTGAAAATTACCTTGAGGCAAAATAACAGTTTGACAAAACTGTTCAAAATCCAACCTACAAAGACTCTTTATATAAGACAAAACATCATCTTTATTCTCAATCAAACTCCCATCACTAAAACAAGTAAGTACCATATTTTTTGGTGTTTCTTTTTGTCTTGTATTAAGTTCAATAAATGACTCATAAACTTTTCCAGAAACAGTGAAAGTAAGTTTAACATAAGCACTATCAAAACCTTTTGAAATTGAATCTGAAATATTTTTATCAAGTCTATAAACTCGTGCATAAAGAGCAAGAGTAATACAATCCAAAATTGTACTCTTGCCAGCTCCAGTATTTCCAGAAATCAAAAAAATTCCCGACTTTTTTAAAACAGAAACATCGAAATTTATCTCATATTCACCTTTATAAGAAGCAATGTTCTTAAATACTAACTTATTTATCCTCATATTCGCCTGCTCTTCCCTTAAGTAATACTTCTTCAAAAAGAGCAATAAGTTCTTCTTCCCTAAATTTATTTCCTCTCCTAAAACCATTCTTAATATCTTTTTTTAATTTTTCCTGGAAAAAATACTTCTCATCCCTACTTAGTACTTCATCTCTACTAAGCAACATTCGTCCTTCTTTTAAGGACTCTTCTTCTGAATCTATGCAATGATAATAAATATCAAATATATTGATTAAACTTGACTTTGCAAAGTCATAAATCTGTTCTTCAAATTCCGCAGCCGCTTTCTCATTAAGCTCGATTTTTAAGTAACACAGATAAGAAATCTCATTCTTAATCTTATGCAAATCACTCATAATCTCATTAAAAGAGCCTTGTAAAAAGTACAATTTACCAAATACAGGAAGTAAAACCTTATTTTGTTCAACTAATTTACTTTCACTAAAAAACAAGACATTCACATATTTTTTAATATCTTCATCAAATGAATACTGAATTGGTGAACCTGAATAAACTACATTATCTTTTAACTTTTTAAAATTATGAATATGTCCAAGTGCAACATAAGAAAAATTATTGCCAAAAACACTCACAGGTAAAATAGGACTATTTCCAATACTACCAACTACACTACTACTAGAAAAAAAAGAATGTGCAATCAATATTCTAGGGATATGAAGATACTGCTCATCAAGGGCCCCAATAACATTTGATATTTGATCTTTATAAGCTTTTTCAAGGTTTTTAAGAAAGACATCGTTATGTAGTTCTATATTTTTACAATCTTGATCCACAATAAGTCTTTCATTAATATAAGGCATGCAGACAATAATAAACTTAATATCACCACGGTCTTCTAAAAACACCACTTGACTAGAAAGTTCATTTCCAGTAACTAAAAAAAAATTAAACTTTGAGAGTATTTTTTTATTAATATTAAAATAAGCTCTTTTATCATGATTTCCAGTAATAACTACACACCATTTACAAGGGGTAAAAGATAATTCGTAAAAAAAATCATTTATTAATTTTTGTTCTTCAAGTCCAGGCCTCTTTGAATCATAAACATCACCAGCAATAAGTAAAAGATCAATTTTTTCATTTTTAATAAATCCCAATAAAAAACTTAAAAACTTCTGTTGCTCACCAATCCTAGAAAAATATCCAATTTTTTTACCAATATGCCAATCAGACGTATGTAAAACTCTATAAGTACTCATAAATACCGCACTATTTTTATTGAAAAATTACAACAATTTATACATTATGTTATATTATATATATATAAGGGTTTTATGCAACAAAGAAAATTAATAATAGTAGAATCACCAACAAAAGCAATAACGATAAAGAAATATCTTGATAACTCATTCTTAGTAGAAGCCTGCATAGGACATATAAGAGATTTGCCAAACAGTGCTAAAGAAATACCTGAAGAGTACAAAAAATTTGAATGGGCAACACTCTCTATAGATCATCAAAATGACTTTAAACCACTCTACATTATCCCAAACAACAAAAAAACAGTAATTGAAAAACTCAAAAACCTCATCAAAGAGAAAGATGAAATCTATCTTGCCACTGACCAAGATAGAGAAGGTGAAACAATAGCATTCCATTTAAAGGAAGTATTACAAATTAAAAATTATAAAAGAATGGTATTTCATGAAATTACAAAAAGCGCAATAATCGATTCACTAAATAATACAAGAGAAATTAATATGAATCTCGTTAATGCCGGGGAGACAAGAAGAATACTAGATAGACTTTATGGATATACTATCTCTCCTCTACTTTGGAAAAAAATTGCTTACGGACTCTCTGCCGGCAGAGTACAATCCGTTGGACTTCAATTAATCATAGAAAAAGAAATGACAAGAATAAATTTTAAGAAAGCCAATTATTATTCCATTACACTTGAATGCAAACACAACAAAAATGATATACAGATTAAAACAATACTTGAAAAGATTAAGAACAAAAATGTAGCTGAAAGCAAAGACTTTGTAAACGATACAGGGGCTTTACACGATCCTGACAAAACAATTGTAATAGACAAAACATTAATGAATATGCTCACAAAGAAGTTAAATAACACAAAAGAGATCGAGGTAATTTCAATTGAAACAAAAGAAATAAAACAAGCTCCTCCTAAACCATTCATCACATCTTCTCTTCAACAAGAAGTAAACAGACGATTAAAAATAGGAACCAAACAAATTATGAATTACGCACAAAAACTGTATGAAAACGGATACATAACTTATATAAGAACAGATTCTTATCACATTGCCAAGACCGCAAGAGAAAAAATAAAAACTATTATAAAACAAAAATATGGTGAAGAATATATAGAAACAAATGACAGATTATATGCCAAAGCTAAAATGGCTCAAGATGCACATGAAGCTATAAGACCTTCTGAACTCTTTACTTCTCCTGAACAAATACAAATAGAAAGCGAAACTGCCAGAGAAATATATAAAATAATATGGGATAGAACTATTGAATCCGTAATGAAAGACGCAAGAAAAAAAATTATTAAAATAACATTGAAGTATGAAAATTTAACCTTTAAAACAAGTTTCACAACAATCATTTTTGATGGCTTTCTAAAAAACAGTAAAGAGCCTTATGAAAACAGTATCATAGATTTTTCCCTCATAAAAGAAGGTGATAAATTTGTAATCTTAGACGTAAATCCAGAAGAGCATGAAACAAAACCCCCACTCAGATATACAGAAGCATCACTTGTACAAAAGCTTGAAAAGGAAGGTATAGGACGTCCTTCAACTTATTCTACTATTATCTCAACACTCTTTGAAAGAGAATATATCTTTAAACACAATAACACACTAATTCCAACAATAAAAGGAGCTGCTGTCATAAATCTATTAAAAAAATATTTCCCAGTACTAATTGAACTAAAATTTACATCCCACATGGAAGAAAACCTAGATAAGATCGCAATAGGCACGCTAGACAAAATAAAATATCTAAATAAATTTTATAATGGAGAAGAAGGTCTTAAGAATACAATAAATAAAATAGAACCCATTATTAGCCCTGAAGAATTTAGAATAGTCTATGAATACACTAATAACGAAAAATTTAGTTATAAAGTTAATCTTGGCAAGTTTGGTCCTTATTTAATTTTTAATGGAAATAATTACGCGATTAATGTAACAACACCATTAGAAAACTTATACAAAGAAGATGAAATAAAAAAAATAATATCAGAAAAAGAAATACAACCCAATATATTAGGAATTGATCCTGAAACAGGACTTAATGTAATATATAAAAACTCAAAATATGGAGGAATTGTCCAACTTGGAGAGGACATTTATGCTCCACAAGAATTCACAAAAACAGGTAAACCCAAAAAACCTAAAATAATAAAAGCTAAAAAAATGTCAACAAAAAACATAGAACATGAAAATATAACCCTAGAACTTGCTCTCAAATTACTCTCACTTCCAAAAATAATTGGCGAATATCCAAAAACTCATGAAAAAATAATCGCTACAACAGGGGTTTTTGGAGATTATATTAAAACTGAAAACAACAGTATAATATGCCCATTAAAAAAAGACATAAAAGCATACGAAATAACACTAGAAGAATCAATTAAACTGTTAGACGCAAAACTAGAAAAAAACGGAATTATTGTAAAAATAATACCACTAGCAAAAAATAAAGTTGGAAATAAAATTTATGTTTACAAACAAAATGATAGATTTTATGCTAAAATTAAGAGGAAAAAGGTTGATTTGCCTACTGATATTGACCTTAATCAAATAGATGCAACTTATATTTTTGGACTAATGTAGGATATGAATGATTTTGAGCTTCCCATTTACAAATATAAAGATGAATTAATTAAAAATCTAAAAACAAACAACGTTTTAATAATAGAGAGTCCAACAGGAAGTGGAAAAACAACACAAATACCAAGGATAATATATGAATCAGGACTAACAAAACTTGGGAAAATTGGTGTAACACAACCAAGAAGAATAGCCACAATATCAATAGCAGAATATATTGCAAAACACATTGGGGTCAAACTTGGAGAAGAGGTGGGCTATAAAATAAGATTTCAAGAAGTCACAAGCTCTAAAACAAAGATAAAATTAATGACAGATGGGGTTTTATTACAAGAACTCAAAAAAGACACCCTACTTTATGAATATGACGTAATAATAATAGATGAGGCTCATGAGAGAAGTTTAAACATAGACTTTATACTAGGACTTATTAAAGATATATTAAACAAAAGAGATGATTTTAAAGTTATCATTTCATCTGCCACAATAAATACACAAGTATTTTCAAAATACTTTAACAACGCTCCAATACTTAGCATAGAAACAATTACTTATCCTGTACAAATAATCTATAATCCACCACTACTCAATACATCAAAATCAATGATATTAAAAATAAAAGAAATAATTAGTGGTATAATCAAAGAAAAAAAAGAAGGTGATATCCTTATATTCCTATCTGGAGAGAAAGAAATAAAAGAAACGATAAAAGAAATTTATGAACTGAATTCCAAACAAGAATTAATAATATTACCTTTATATGGTCGGATGGCAAAAGAAGCACAAGAACAAATATTTATGCCTACACCAAAGAATAAAAGAAAAATTATAGTATCAACAAACATTGCAGAAACTTCAATTACAATTGAAAATATCAAGATAGTAATTGATAGCGGAAAAGTCAAAACAAATAGATTTCAGATGAAAACACACACTTACTCACTTCAAGAAGTACCAATTTCAAAATCATCTGCAACACAAAGAGCAGGAAGAGCAGGAAGACTTGCAAAGGGAACATGTTACAGATTATATAAAAGAGATGAATATCAATTAAGAGACGAATATCAAAAGGAAGAAATATACAGAACAGATCTCTCTGAAGTAATCTTAAGAATGGCGGATATTGGAATTAGAAATTTTACAAAATTTGACTTCATTTCAAAACCATCAATTAAATCCATTCAAACAGCAAGTGACATATTAAAATCCTTAGATGCAATAAATGAAAAAAATGAACTTACGGAAATTGGAAAATATATGATCATATTTCCTCTAATACCAATACATTCAAGGGCTTTAGTTGAAGCAATGATAAACTATCAACAAGCAATATACCCAACCACAATTGGACTATCATTTTTATCCACAAGTGGAATTTTCTTACTACCTCAAAACGAAGAAATAGAAGCCAGACAAGCCCATCTAAAATACAAAAATCCACTAGGTGACTTAATAGGATTTATTAACATATTTGAAGATTATAAAAAAGCCACTAATAAAGAAGCTTTTGCTAAAGAGAATTATTTAGACTTACAAGGTCTTGAAGAAATTACTAATGTACAAAGACAACTTGAAAATATTGTAAGTAGCTTCAACATACCAATAGTACACAAACATGAAATTGATCACGAAGGCTACTTAAAATCCATAATGAGAGGTATGAAAGATTATATTTGCTTTAAAACTTCAAAAAATAAATACAAAACAATAAAAGCCCAAAATATAGTAACCCATCCGGGCTCACTTATTAACACAGATTCTGTAAAATATTTCGTAGCAGGAGAAATAATAGAGACAAGTAAAAGATATGCCAGATCAATTGGGGTACTTAAAAAAGAATGGATCAATGATATTCAATTTGAAGAAAATGAACAAAAAAACACTCAACAAGAAAAGAAAAAATTAAATAACACCCACAAAAACATAGTAAAAAAAGATAAAAAACATTTATTAGAAAATGAAATAACTATTGGGGGAAAGAAATTTAATACTCACAATGAAAATAAAAATCAATTAACAATTAGCTTAAAGGAAGTTCAAGAATTAATTTCAAAAAGATTAAAAAACTCAGAAGAGAAAGCAATAAGAAATGTACTTGCAAAATTAACACATGAAAACTTAATAATATTCAAAAATAAGCAATTAATAGAAATAATGCGTATAGTAAATGGTATGGAATCAGACTGGTCGCTCATTAAAAAATATGAAAGCGCAAATATCAACATTAATGAAATTGATAAGATGCAAAATATTTTAGAATGCACTATGAATTTCATTAAACATCCCAATAAAAAATCGGTTCTTTTCCTATCACTTAGAAATGACTACTCGAACAATTTTTGGCTCAAACCTCAAAAAAGCTTTATCGTAGCAATCGAGGAATCAATGGATAGCATAAAAATCCTGATCGATAATCAAGACAATATTAAAAAACTTGATCCTATTAAAAAAACAGTAAATAAAGTTTATAAAAAACTAAACTTCTTTTTTTAAAAATTCATAAATCACATTTAAGATTGTAAAAATAAACATTAACAAATAAAAAAATAAATAAATTAACGTTATTTAAACTAGAATCATATTTAAAGTTAATATAAACTGTAACTAATAAAAAACATATAAATTAATGGGGGGTAAATATGAATAATTTAATGAAAAATATACAAAATCTAGGAAAAGCTGTACAAACTCCTGCAGCCGTTTTACCAATTGCTGGTCTTTTACTTGGTTTTGGATACCTCATAATAGAAACTACAGAACCTTCTAACATGCTTAGACAAATTGGCAAATTAATGGAACAATCAGGCAGTGCCATTTTTGGGAATTTACCCATACTATTTGCAATCGGAACTGGAATGGGACTATCTAAAAATAATAAAGCAGCCGCAGCACTTGGAGGGGCCGTAGGATACCTAATTTTAAATGCAGGACTATCGACATTTACAATAATGATTAATGGAAAATCAGAACCTGTTAACATGTCCGTTTTGGGGGGTATTATTACAGGTATAAGTTCAGCCATGCTCAGCGATAGAATAGTAAACTATAAAATACCACAATTTTTAGGTTTTTTTTCAGGGCAAAGACTAGTACCAATAGCTAATGGATTATTGTCTGCAATACTTGCTATAATATTTGCTTTCCTATGGGCACCTCTACAAATAACTATTAATCAAATTGGAAACTGGATGATAGAAGCTGGTAATTTAGGAGTATTTGTATTTGGATTCTTAAATAGACTTCTCATAATAACAGGCCTACATCAGCTTTTAAACACTTTAGTATATTTTGTATTCGGAGAATATACCACAAATGACGGCAACATAATCCAAGGAGAAATCACAAGATATTTAAATGGAGATCCAAATGCTGGCGCATTTACATCAGGGATGTATCCAGTAATGCTGTTTGGACTACCAGGTGCTGCTCTTGCAATGTACTTAACATCAAAAAAAGAAAGAAGAAAAGAAGTAGGTGGTATTTTACTCTCTGCATCACTCACCTCATTTTTAACAGGAATTACAGAACCAATAGAATACACATTCATGTTAATAGCACCTTTCCTTTATCTAATACATGCGATCTTAACTGGAATATCATTAGTAATTACTAATATACTTGAAATACGCATAGCATTTTCACTCTCCGCAGGAATAATAGATTACTTCTTAATGTTTCCAAAATCAACAAATGCTTTACTAATACTACCAATAGGACTTGTAATTGGAACTGTATACTTCACCATTTTCATAACACTAATCAAAACATTTAAAATTAAAACACCTGGTCGTGAAGACAATACTAAACAGCAAACAATTTCTAATAATGATTCTAAGCGATCTCAAAACGAAAATTTTGAGAAAATTATTCAAGCTCTCGGAGGAATCGATAATATAACAAATATTGATTCATGTTTTACACGATTAAGAGTAGATGTCAAGTCTTCCTTATTAGTAAATAAAGATTTAATGAACCAGCTTGGAGCTACTGGAACAATCATTACATTAGGAAATCAAGTGCAAGTAATATTCGGTGCAAAATCTGAACAAATTTCAAATTATATAAAATCTAAAACTTAAATCATAAAGAATAAGAAGAAAGAAATAAAATTTTTTCTTCTTATTTTCACTAAAAAAGTGTATAATATCTTAAATAAAATTACATGAACCTAACACAATCTAAAATATTGTTGATCTTGTCATTAATAATTCCTTTTGTTCTAACATATGGTACAGACAAAGAAAATTTGGAAAAATTAAATAAATTATACATGCTATACGACTTAAATAACAATTTACCAAAAGAACTCGAAACAATAAATGCAATCAAGAATCTAAATTCAGAGTACTATTATCTACTTATGGCCAAATATTTACTTAAAATAAAGAAATATGAAGAAGCTAATAATTTTTTAAAAAAAATACAAGAGCCTAAAGATAAAAACATAAAAAACGAAATTTTGTTACTAAAACTTAGAATCAATGAAGAAAACATAAGCAAGGACGAAATCAATGATATCTTAAATGATATCTTACATAAACATAAAGAGTTAGATATTAAAATAATTTATCAATTATATAATATTGCAAGAATAAAAAATGACAAAATTTCTTTAAAGATAAAAAATATAATCTTAAACAACTATCCTAAGAGCATTTATTCTTATAAAATAAAGAGAAATGAATAAAAAATTTTTAAGCGTAATAATATTAATTTTGACAGTAAGCGTCTTATCAGCACAAAAACCACTCAATCCAAAAGACGTGGAAATGAGATATGAAATCATTAAAGGTTCTTTTAAAGAAAGTAATTACGTAATTATCAAGATTAAAAACAAAAATTTAAAGTTCATAATCTCAAAGCCTATTTATGATACAAAAACTAATAATTATTACTTTAATGGCCAAACAACAAGTCAATTTTTACTTTCTAACAAGGTAGATATTGCTATTAACACTAGTCCATATGAGATTAAAGACAATATATTCTACCCTAACGGGTTATACATATATGATAAAAAAATAATCTTCAATGCAAAAAAAAATCAAGGAATAATTATAATCAAGAACAATCAAATAATATTAAATCCCAAGCAAGATGAAATCAAAAATTCTGACTATGGTTTTAGCGGCTTCTTTCCTTTAATCAAAAATGGAAAATACACCAAAAATTTTAAAGAAAATAAACATCCAAGAACAATAATAGGTAGTGATAAAGGAAACAAACACCTATATCTAATAACGGTAGAAGGAAGAGGTGCTAATAATAGCAAAGGGATCTCGTTAAATGAAGCAATAGATCTATCATTAAGTTATGGTATTAACAACTCTATTAATCTAGATGGAGGTGGTTCAAGCACACTTGTAACAAAATCCAACAACTCTGCTTATAAACTTAATGCTACATCTAACCTTTTTGGACAAGAGAGAATAGTCCCTTTTCACTTAGGAATAAAACTGCCTAACTGAGAAATTTCCAACCAATATTAATTCCAATAGTAACCTCCGTTGTGAGAGAAGAAAAATTCTTTACAGCAAGAGAAGTAGGTGAAATTGAAAGCATAAATAAAGGTCTAATATAGAGTCCTTTAACTTCGGGAACGAAAAAATCCGTAGCAAATCCCAAAGACAAAAACACCAAATTTTGTCTCTTAGCACTTAAATCAAGTGTATATTTAATCCCAAGAAGGGGAAATAATGTTCTAACATATTCCTTAAAAACAATCGGATAAATTCCATAAAGCCCAAAAGCAAAATACCTACTATGATGACTAGATAAAAAAGCATCTTTATAAGAGATATCCAAAATAACATAATTAGCATCAAAGAATAAACTTAGATTTACTCCATTATCCACTCTACTATAATTTTTTATAGACTTACTTATATCACTTTTGCTAGTATAATTAGTAAATTGATAAGCAAATCCCCCTCCAAAAGATAATGGATACGCGAATATTAAAGCACTTGAAGGAAAAAATAAAAATAATAAAAAAATATATTTTTTCATTGATAATCCTTACACTTTCTAAAGAAACATTATATTATTATATATAACTGTATATCAAGTAACATATATAATAAAATTATGAAAATAAAATTACTATATTTAATCTCCATAATGTTTTTAACATGCAGCAAAAAATTAGAAACTCCTTTAATAAACGAATTCAACTTACCCAAAAGCAGTATCTTAGGATTTTCAAGAAAAGTAGGAATCATAACAAAAAATTATGCTATTTTAAACAATGTAACTAAAACGGATAATACTAACTATAATTATCTAACAATAATTAGAAAAGACGAAATAGTAAAAATTGAAAAAATAATGCAAAACACAGAACAACATGGAATTAAAGGCAAATGGATACTAGCAACCTACAAAGGAAAAAAAGGGTATATCTTTAGTAAAGACATAAATATAATAGATAATATAATTATTGAATAAACTAAATTAAGTGAACTAATAATATAAAAATGTTAGCTAGCAAAAAACCAACTAACATTTTTATTACTTGTTTTTCTTTTTATGTCTATTCTTTCTTCTCTTTTTTTTTCGCTTATGAGTAGATATTTTTTGTAATTTTCTTTTTCTTCCGCAAGGCACTCCTCATATCTCCTTATTAAACAAAAATTAAATCCAAAATGTCTCTTAAATCATCATCTGGATGAAACCACAAAACATTAGGAATTTTATCAAAAAAAGTCATCTGCCTTTTTACATATAAAAATGAATTTTTAACTATTAGATCTATTATATCATTTAACATAGAATAAGGTCTACTCTTCCACAACAAAAATTCACGATACCCTATTCCTTTAAAAGCCGGTGTTGTCTCATCGTATCCTTTCCCTAATAAACTCTTAATCTCTTCAAGCAATCCACAATCAATCATATTCCCTACCCTAGATATTATTCTAGACCTCATCTCTTCCATAGGCCTTTTCAGACCAATAGCTAAAACATCCTCAATCATCTGACCTTTTTTTAAAAATTGACTAATCGGAATACCTGTTTGATAATAAACTTCAAGCGATCTTCTAATTCTATAAATATCATTTTCACTGATTGACTCATATCTTTCAAAGTCCACTCTCTTAAGTTCCTCTAAGAGATAATCCTTCCCCCTTGTAGTAAAAAGACTATTTACATAAAATCTTATTTCAGAAGAAACAGGCGGTGTGCTGGGCAATCCATATTGTAAATGCTTAAAATAAAAAGCCGACCCACCTACAAATACAGGAAGTTTGTCTTGATCTCTTAAATTCTTTATTATCTTGCTTGCTTCTTTATAAAAAACTCCAAGATTATATTCTTCAATCGGTTCCAAAAAATCCACTAAATGATGTTTTATATGAGACCTCAATTCAACACTAGGCTTACAAGAAGCAATATCAAACTCTTTATAAACTTGAATAGAATCAACATTAATTACTTCAGCTATACCTTTTGGGAAATTGAATAAAATATCACTTTTACCTACAGCCGTAGGACCAAAAATAAAAACTATTTTATTTTTCTTCAATTGAATACGTAAATCGACCTGTTACAATATCATTAAAAGCCTGACTCACTACTCTCTCATCAGAAATAACATGTTCTGCTAAAGAAATTTGATCAATAATCTGATCTGTACGAACTATCACTGCCATAACAAGTTCATAATAATTGCCATCAAAATCTTGTATCTCTTTTAAAGGTATTTTCATTTCTCTAAAACCTCCTTAATTTATTTACTTAATATATAAGCCCCTCTTCTCTATCTCATCCTTTATCAATTCAAAAACTTTATTTGCAGATTTATCAGTTGTATCAACTATAAAATCAGCTACATCTAAATAATTATCAATATCTATATTATATACAGATAAATATCTCTTTGAATCATTAGAATCTCTATTGAAAGTGCTCCTCAAAATATCGGAATACATACCACCTTCTCTGTTTATTATTCTCTCTGCCCGAATTTCTATCTTAGCATAAAGATATATCTTTAAATCGGCATTTTTTGCAAGCCAAATTGCAAGACGAGATGCAAGCACTGTATTATCCTCTTTTGAAAGCTCCAATAATTTACTATCAAGATATTCATCCCAATAATGATCATTTCTACCAATGATTTCTTTCTCATAAAACGTATCAAAGGACATATTCTTCTCTCTAGCAATATCATGAAAAGTATAATTAATAAGCTTTAGACCATAATGCTTTGCAAGCATTCCACTAATAGTTGTATTACCACAACCACTCTTGCTAGAAACAGCTATTCTCATTCAACATTCCTTAGATGTTCTTTTATTTTCTCTAAATTTAATTTCATGTTTAAAACTAAATTTCTAATATCAAGATCAATGGCTTTGTTGCTCATTGTTGTAACCTCTCTATGCATTTCCTGAACAATAAACTCTAAAATCTTGCCACATACTTCATTTTCAAGATTTTGATAAAAACTATCTATATGTGAATATAATCTTACTATTTCCTCATTAATATCTAATCGAATTGACATTTTAGCAGCCTCTTCTGCAATATTAATATCACTAAAATCATCCATTAACTTTAACAAATTTTCCTTAAGATTTAAGAAAAGTTTATTATTTATACTACTCTGAGATCCCTTTAACAATTCTAAATCATTCCGTATTAACATAAGAATTGAAATTATATCTTGTTTAGTATTCTCACCCTCAAAAGTTCTACTTTTATCATAATTTAATAAAGTCTCTTCTAAAACTTCCTTAAAAGCATGATAAATCATTTCTTGATTAACATCACCCTCATCAACAATTAAAGCCCCTCTTAAAGATAAAAAATCACTAAGACTCAATTCATCCTTAATGTTTAAATTACTATGTAATAATCTATCTCTAAGATTAGCAATAGCTTCAATATAATGAGGATTTAAACTAAAATTAATATTGGGAACCATTTCCTTATACCCTACATTTAAAAAAACATTTCCCCTTTTAACATAATTTGAAATTAAATTCCTTATCTCAAGCTCATAAGCATATAAAACTTCAGGTAATTTAAATTTAAATTCTAAAAACCTACCATTATAAGACTTTAAGTTAACACTAAACATATAATTTGAAACAACTCTTTCTAAGTGAAAAAATCCAGTCATACTTTTCATTCAAAATACCCTTACAAAAAATCATGTAAAATAAAATTATTACCAGCTCCCATTGTAACAAATAAATCATTTCTCTTTAATAAACCCTTTATAAAATCAACAGCATCGACTACTTCCTTAAAAAAATAAACATTCTGATTTAAATCTTTAAGAGCCAGAAACAGTTCTTTAGAAAGTTTATTAGGATTAAAATCTTCTCTAACCGAAAGATATATATTATGCAAAATCAACACATCAACATTACTTAAAACTTTAACGAACTCACCAAAAAGAACTTTTGTCCTTGTAAAGGTATGTGGCATAAAATCTAAAATAATACGCCTACCTTTATAAAAAGTCTTCAATCCCAAAAGAGTACTTTCAATTTCCTTTGGATGATGAGCATAATCATCAAGATATATAACTCCATCCTTTTCCATGATAAATTCCATCCTTCTTTTTATGCCCATGTACTCTTTAGCCATCATCTTTATCCGATCATCAAAGCTCCAAACCAATTTTTTATGTTCCTCAAAAAATAACTTTACCGCCAAAAGTGATAATGCAAAATTTAAAACATTATGCATCAAAGGAGACCTTAGTCTAATATCAATACCCCCCAAGAAATCAAACTTTAAAAACTCGTCTATCAACTCAAAACGTTCAATCTTAAAATCAGCTAAAGAATTAAATCCAACACTAAACACTTTAATATCTTTTCTTAAAATTCTATTTTTAATTTTAAGCAAATTAACTTCATCGGCATTTATTATTAATATTCCATTTTTCTTTAAATTATTAATATACTGCAAGAAAACATTCTCAACTGCTTCATAATTTTCAAAAAAATCAACATGCTCATAATCGATATTAGTTAAAACAATCATATTCGGTGAAAAGTGTAAAAAATGATTCCTATACTCACAGGTCTCTGCAATAAATATGTTGCTTTGACCAACAAGACTAGATTTATCTCCAAAATCTTTAACACTAGCACCTAATATTACATTAGGCTGTAATCCCAGACTATTAAACAATAGACCCAAGAATGCTGCTGTAGTAGTTTTGCCATGAGAACCTGCAACTCCAATACTATAATACTTTTTAGAAATCTTTCCAATAAATTCAGGATAAGATAAAATAGGAATGCCAAGTTCACGCGCTTCTAACAAAACAGATAAATTATCCTTATCATAAGCCGGTGAATATATTAAAATATCATATGATTTATTATGAACTTTGAGTGAAAACTCATAAATATTTTCATAATAAGTTATATTATTGCTAATTAATATATCTTCTGTATGAAATTTTAAAGGAACATCGACACCTTCTACAAAATACCCCTTAGCATTAAAAAAACAAGCAAGTGAACAAAGTCCAGAGCCCTTAATGCCTACAAAAAAAATATTACTTAAATTATCCAAGTCAACATTCATCATTCTTTTCCAAATCACCTTTTTGATCATAGAATTTATGTATAATAACATCAATACCAGATATATTAATTACCGTATATTTTAGTACGTTTTCAATAATATAATTTCTAAGCATTTCAGCATCATTAAGTAAATTATTTTCAAGTGGAATATCTAAAAAAAGCTTAAAAGAATAACTGCCCTGATTTTTTTTAATCTTCAAATTATAGACAATATAATTTTCATTATATTCAGAAACACAATGTTCAATAATTTGTCTTACAGCATTTTTGGAAACAGATAAAATGCCACCTTCTTCATGAAAATGAGGCTTTACAATAGAACGAATATAGTTTCTTTTTTTTGATAAAAATCCTTTACTTTTAAAAAAAACTCGTATTGAATCTAATAATAAATTAGGCTTAATAGACGTTATCTCAAAGGCAGCTGCTGGAACAACATGTTCGCCCATTTGTCTTGAAATTCTTGCCTTTTCTATTTCCCTTTTAGTAGAAATATCTGTTATATAAATAATTTTAGAAGAACTAGGCAATAAAAGTCTAGAAGTTATTTTATCTATCATTCGAATACTTGTTCCCAATATTAATATTTTATTGAAATTTTCTCTACGCAAAGCTTCAACAATTTCGTTTCTATGAGCATCATCTTCAAAAATAGAACGTCTTATTGCATCAAACATATTATTCTCGAACTTAGCAGAACTCCCAGCAATAATTTTCATATTTTTTATTAAAACACCATCATCAATTATCAAAGGAATAGAATATTTATCTGCTATCAAATGGGATCTAAAACTTTTTCCAGTACCAGCAACACCCACTAAAGAATAAACCTTAATTTTTACAAACTTATGTTTAATAGCAATTGAAATGCCCTTAACTGTACCTAAGACATTTTTAAATGTGCTCTTATTAAATAAATCCCTTAAAATCATATACACCAAAAATATTACTTATCTGTTTTAAAAAATCTGAACTAGGTTCAACAAAAAATTCATTTCTTAAAAATAATGACTGGTTAAATTTTATCAAAAAAGAATGTAAAAAGTAATTGGTTTTTACAAATTGAGAATCATATTTCTTATCATTAATCAAGGCATGTTTATTAAACGCACATTGTGCTCTTATTTGATGTGTAAATCCTGTCTTAATTGACACCTCCGCAAGTGTTGAAGACTTAGACACTAAAATTGGTTTAATATCAGTTACAGCATTACATTTATCTATATCATTGATAACAAAAGTTTTTCTTGCAATCTTATCTCGATATAAAAAATTTTTATAAGTCAAAGGTTTTGTAATCACACCATCAAGTAAAGCCAGATACTTTTTAATAACAACACCACTACTAAATGCCTGACTTAAAATCCTTGCAGAATTTATATTCTTTGCAAAAATAATAAGTCCTGAGGTATTTCTATCTAATCTATGCACAGCTGAAGGTTTAAAACTAAGAGATCCAAGACTTTCATCTAAAAGATAAGCATTAATCAAAGTATCAAGTGAATATTTATCCCCATGAACCAAAATTCCTCTCCTCTTATTAATTACAAGCAAATCCGCATCCTCATATACTATTCTTTTCTTTATATCTCTTAATATAGCAACCTCATCTTTGACTGTTACCCTGTTTAAACTCAAACCCTGCAGTAAAGGTTTATACAAATAAATTTTATCATCCTTAAAAATTCTATGCGAAAAAGAAACCTTTAAATTATTTAAAAGAACATCTCCATTTCTAATATGCCTGATTATTTTAGATTTAGGGAATTTTAAAAACTTTATCAACACTGCATCAAGTCTTTTACCATCGTCATTCTTTAGAACATCAATAACACTATATTTACCAACATTCCTAACATTTAAAGACAACATACAACTAAATTTTACTACATTTTTGACAAACAAAATTAACTATCAAAAATGAACATACAGAGATAAAAAGCGAAGGAACAATAGGATGAAAATAATAACTACCTAATTCACCATAAAAAATTATGATCAAATAACTTAAAAGTCCAAAAACCTGAGAAATAAAAGCCGATATTTTACTTACAAAATTAAAATAAAGTCCAAAAACAATAATAGAAAAGAATGAAACTTCCAAAGCTCCAATTGCGAAAATATTTAAAAAAAGCAAAAAATCAGGTGGTTTTAAAGATAAAAAAACTATTATTAACATAAAACAAATATTAGAAATAATAATAATTTTATTAATCCCAATATTAGCACTAATATTTTTACTTAATGACAATATTGACTTTACCCAAATCGAAGACAGCAAAAGAAGACCTGAATCTATTGTAGACATTATTGCTGATAAGAGTCCTACAAAAAATAATATAAATATTTTAGGATTTAAAACCTTTAATGCTACATTTAAGATAACTTTATCATTTAGTTCTAATTCAGGAAAAATAATAAGAGAAAAAAAACCTATTAAATGCATAATAACAACTAAAAATCCTATTACAAAAGTAACAATAGGAAGAGAAAATCTAATAGCTTTCACATCTTTAAATGCTATAAAATTATTAACAAATTGTGGTAGCCCCAATACCCCAATTCCTATTAGTATCCAAAAAGAAATTATATATTCAATTTTCAAATCCAAATTTGATGGCAAAAATAGATCATCTCTAAGATTCAACCGAGCCATCTTAAAAAGATTACTAATTCCACCACCCAAATCAACTAACCTTGAAAATAATAGTACAGACGCTATGATCATCAAAATACCTTGTATTAAATCCATATATGCTATCATCTTAAACCCTCCCAAGCAAACATATAAAAAAACAAATAGAGAGAAAAAAATAAGAGCATCAGTATAATTAATTTGAAAAAAAACCTCTAAAAGTTTAGCACCTCCCATAAGCTGAGCTGAGATTAAAAACAAAGAGAAAAAAATTATTATCAAACTACTAACAAAAACTAAAGATCGACTAAGATATCTATATCCAATATAATCAACAATATTTATTGCATTAACTTTTTTAGCTTCCAAATTCAATTTCTCACCAATAATAACAAATGAAATTAAACTTGTAGGAATTTGAATAACTGCTAAAAATATAAAAGACAATCCATATCTATAAACAGCCGAAGGCCCTGAAATAAAACTACTAGCACTAACATAGGTAGAAGCAACAACTAATGACATTACAAAAAAATTTAGCCCCTTATTTGCAAGAAAATAATTATGTAAAAATGACGCTCCTCCCCTTTTTTTTCCAGCAAAGATGCCAAAAACACAATATGAAATCAAAAAGATAAAAAATAAAAAAAACGCTTTAGTCATTCTTAAAAAAAATCACAAAAAAACACACTAATAACAAACTGAAAATAGGAAACAAGATACACGATAGAAAAAACCAAAGAGGAATATTAAATACATCAATAGGAAAGTAAGATAAATAAGCTGATAAAAGCCACCAAATAAACAGAAATAAATATATAATACTTGCAAAAAATACTTTATTTATCAATTAAAAATCCTTTTAAAAATATTAAATATAATTATATTATAATGTATAAAATAAACATGAAGAAACATAAAAATATATTAATCGGTGTATGCGGGGGAATCGCAGCCTATAAGTCAACCTATATTATCTCAAGTCTAGTAAAGATGGGATATAATATCAAAGTTATAATGACAAGAAACGCGACTAAATTTATTACTCCCTTAACATTAGAGACGGTCTCTAAAAATAGAGTGGTTCAAAGCCTATGGAATACAAGCCATGAAGAAGTAGAACACATAAATTTGGCAAGATGGGCAAATTTAATATTAATTATTCCAGCAACATACAACATCATTTCTAAAATTGCATCAGGAATTGCTGATGATACTTTAACTACAGTCATATCTGCAAGTACTGTTCCAACCTATTTTGCAATAGCAATGAACAACATAATGTATCAAAACCCCATTCTAGAAGAAAACATTAAAAAACTAAAAAAATATAATTATAAATTTATTGAACCTGATGAAGGATTCCTGGCATGTTCTTTAAATGCTATTGGACGACTTAAAAATGAAAATGATATTTTAAAAATAATATTAAACGCATTAGATCCAAAATTACCATTAAAAAACAAAAAAATACTAATAACCGCATCCAGAACTGAAGAAGAATTAGATCCAATTCGTTACTTCTCAAATAAATCAACAGGACAAATGGGATTCAGTTTAGGCATTGAGGCACGAAATCTTGGAGCCCATGTAACAATAATTACAGGTCCCAGCAATGAAAAAACACCTTATGGAATAAACGTTATTAGAATAAAAACAGCATCAGAAATGTACAAAGAAGCAATAAACATATACCAAGAATTCGACGTTATAATTGGCGCTGCTGCTGTTGCAGACTTTAGACCCGATAAAATTTATAAGACTAAAATCAAAAAAGATACTATTGAAGACCTTCATATTAAATTTATCAAAAATCCGGACATAATAAAATATATAGGTAAAAACAAAACTAAAAACCAAATTGTTATTGGATTTTGTGCTCAAAAAGATGAAATCTTAATAGAAAAAGCCAAAGAAAAACTAAAAACTAAAAATTTAGACTATATTATTGCAAACGACTTAAAATATTTTGGATCAAGCCTAAACAAAACTTATATAATAGACAAAAATAGTGTTAAAGAACTTCCTGAAATATCAAAAAAAGAAACGGCAACAGAAATTTTAAAAATTTTATATCAATAATTCGTTAAAAGTTTCCTTAAATACTCTGAACGAGTTGTTCTCTTGATCTCTTTAAGCTTACCTGAGAGTAATGCAGATTTATTATAAACAGCGCCCTTAATTGCAAGATTCATTAAATCAACATTTTTACTCTCAATGATCTTAGAATAAAAATTATCAAAATTACCCTTCCTAGCTGCAAGACACATAGCAATATTTGTAAGCAACTTTGAAGGTTTATTAATATTTTCCTTTTCCAAGAGATTTAAAGCGATTAAACCTGCAGAATTTATATCTTTATCCAAAAGATAACTAAACATAGTAAGTTTAAAGTTATTCTCAACACTAAAATCAAGCATTATATTTTGTATCTCTTCATAACCAGACCCCATATCTACTAAAGCTTTACCTGATGCTTCTCGGACTTTTAAAGAAGGATCACTTTTGATCTTATAAATTAATACCTCTTTTGAAGCAATATCGCCATGACTCTTAATAGCCTCAACGGCACTAATCCTAATGTTAGCATCAGAATCTCTTAAAAAATCATGCAAAATCTCTTTTGATTTCAAAGATACATCCCTTGAGAGTGCCTCCACAATGGCAATTTTAATATTATAATTGTTATTATTATTTTGAAGATACAAATCGGCGCTCTCTGTTATTTTTTCAGGCAAAAGATATGATAAAGCCTTAATAGCTGAGGCCTTAATTGATGGATTTTCATAACTATCAACAGAAATTTCATAAAATCTATCTGCATAATCAACAGCATCAGATTTTCCAAGAGCAATGAGTATTGCCGATTTAACTCCATCATTACCAGAATATTTATCATAAACATTCATCATATCTTTTGAGTATTCAGGAGAAGAAAGCTCACCAAGATAATAAGCAGCAGTAGCCACAATATTCCCTTCCTTATTCTCAAGGATATCAATAAGAGTCTTTTTTAAAGAATCCTTACTGCCAAATTCCTTAAGATACAAAATTGCCAAATTAATCAAATTGTTAGGATATCTATTACTCTCATAATTATCAAGAATATAATTAGCAGCATCAACACTGCCTGCATATTTAAGTGATAAAAACAAATCAAGAATTGCTAATTTAAGATCAATATTAAAAGTTTTCTGCAACCTCTTTTCAAGCAACGCATTATATTCACCATCACCTGATTTTTTAAGACTATTAATAATTTCAATAACTTGGGCATCAAGTCCATAAGAAATAGCATCATTTACCCGCTTCACATCTAAGTTAACATTTTTAAGAACAGGATTTTGAGTATCATCTCTCTTTAAATCATTTTCTGTAATATCCTTACCGATCTTATGTTCCTGAGACGCTAAAGGTTTAATTGATAATATTGTCCCTTTAATAGCAAAAATATCAAGCATAATACAAAAGAAAAAAACAAGCTCTAAATACTTCATAAAATCTCCCTACTAATAAACTTAAAAAGTTTATTAACACCAAGTAAATAATAACACAGTATTAAAATAACAATACTAATTACGCCTGCAACACTTAATAAGTAAAAATTACTGAAACTAAATCCTACATCCCATTTAACATTCTTAAAAAGAGTATAAAATAAATATAAGGGAATAAGGGAAATAAATGCCTTAATAAGAGCTACTAAAGACCTAACAAATTCAAGCTTCATCCCCCCCTTAAGTCCAATGAAATAAAAAATAACTACACATAAAGCAAAAGAAATTGATTGTGCAATAGGCAAAATGTCTACCACTTTATAAAATCTAATACCAAAAATTGAGATTGTAATATCAATAGCAGCAAAAAGAAGATTAAAGTAAAGCGGAATTTTTGAGTTACGTATCGAAAAATAATATTTTTGAAACAATCCAAAAATCGAAGAAAATGGTAATCCAATTAAAAAATATTGTAATACGTTAACGGTTCTTTGAGTGTCATATACGGAAAACTTACCTCCTGTAAGCAATAAATTTAGAATAGGACCAGCCCAAATATACATTAAAAATGACATTGGAATCAAAATAAAAATCAAAATATCAATTCCATGATTCAAAATCAAATTTAATCCTTTATTATTGCCTAAAGAAGCATATTCTGCCATCTTAGGAAAAATAACTGTAGAAATAGAGACATAAAAAATTCCAACAGGAAGCTGATAATAAACAATTGCATTACTTAAAATAGAAACACTCCCAATATCCAGGATTGATGCCAAAGCAAATGAAATTTGCTGAGTAGTAATTGCTACTAAAGCTGATATAATCATATGCGCCCATCTTTTTAAAAATCTCAAAAATGAAGAATCATTAAAGTTAAACATTGGTCTATATGTAAGACCAATATAAATACAATTTATCATCTGAACTAAAAATTGCAAAATCCCACCAACAATTACTCCAATAACAGCACTATATATTCCATATTGCTTATAAAATAAATATATGCTTAATATAATGCTAAAAGAGAGCATAACGGGAGAAAAAGATGGAATAAAAAAAAACTTATAAGAATTTAAAACCGATGAAAATATCGATGATAAGCTTATAAGTAACACATAAAGTATTAAGTAGTTAAATATATAACTAGCCAATTCCAAATGACTACCTCTATAAGAAGATACAAAATACATAATTTGTCGAGAAAAAAGAATCATAACAGAAATAAGAAGACTAATACTTATAATATTAAAAGTGATAACTCGTCTGAAAAAATCAATAGCATGTTTACTAGATTTTTTCCTCTCATGAGTGAATTCCGGCATAAAAGCTGAAGTCATTGCACCTTCTGAAATAATCTTCCTTAAATTATTCGGAATATTAAAAACATAATTAAAAATATCTGACTCAAGACTTGCCCCAAAATAGTAAGAAAATACCTTAATTTTAATAAAACCCATTATACGTGAAAAAAAAATCGAAACCATAACAATAACTGTTGAGAGAATATCTTTATTCATCAAAATTACCTTCATCATATTTGCTCAAATAAAGCTTTCTAAATTTTGTAAAATCACCATTCATAATTGCATTGCGAGCCTTTTTAATAAGTCTAAACATATAATGAATGTTATGCTCACTGGCCAACATCACTCCAAGAGTTTCTTCTGATTTGATTAAATGTCTTAAATACCCTCTTGAATACCTTGTACATAAAGTACAAGAACAATCTCGCTCAACAGGACAAGTATCAAAATTAAACTCAGCCCTCTTAATACGCAATATTCCATTATCAGTTAAAAGTGAACCATGCCTAGCAATTCTTGTAGGATTAACACAATCAAAAATATCAATACCATAATATATTGCATCCAATATATAGTGAGGAGTACCAATTCCCATTACATACTTTGGCTTAACCTTAGGTATTAATGAAGAATTATATTCAAGAATTTCTAAGTATTTATCTCGTGGTTCTCCAACAGAAATTCCACCAATTGCGATACCAGGACTATCTAATTCTAAAATCGCCTCGGTACTTCTTTTTCTCAAATCTTTAAAAAAATTACCCTGAGTTATTAAAAATAAAAGACCATCATACCCTTCTTTTCTATTCTCATAAGCACGCAGTGTACGACGAGCCCAAGAGGTTGTAATATTTGTATACAAACTCGCCTCACTGTAATCAATCCCATAAGAACTACAAATATCAAGCGCCATAATAATATCACTCTCAAAAATTTCTTGCATCTTAAATACACTCTCAGGTGTAAAATAGTGCCTAGAACCATCAATATGCGATTTAAAATCTACTCCCTCAGTCTCAATCTTTCTAAAATTAGCTAAAGAAAATACTTGAAATCCTCCAGAATCTGTCAAAAAATTTTTATCCCAGGCTGTAAAATTATGTAAACTTCCATATTTTTTTATCACATCAATACCGGGTCTTAAATAAAGATGATAAGTATTTGCAAGCATGAGATCACATCCCAATTTTTCAAGCACATCATGCTTTAAAGCTTTCATTGCACCCAAAGTACCAACTGGCATGAAACACGGTGTTTCAACCTTCCCATGAGGAAGTTCAAGAACACCAAGTCTTGCATTAGAATTTTTGTCATTTTTAATAATACTAAACATAAAATTTAAAAAAACCTACTACTTACACACAAGATTATAAATGATAAAATTAATAACAATAAACAAAATAGTGGGTAACGAACTTGCAACTGCTATAGGCAAATATCCAAGATCTGCTAAAAAGCTAAAAACCATAATTGACATAACATACACAACTGCAAATGCAATACTATTTAACAAACTCCATATAAAAATATTTTTTTTCAAAGCAAGACTTACAAAACTCACAGTAAAACTAAGAAGTATTAATCTAAATGAAAAAAAGATTCTGCTTAACAAATCAAATAAAGCTTCAGAATAATCTAATTTTTCTCTCCTAAGAGCCTTAATCCAGCTAATAAGCTTTGAAAAATTCAACGTTTTTGACGACAGCATAACTATTTTAATATATTCAGGCTCTAAATTAATAATCCCCCTACCATCAAGAACTTCATGAAATTTTTCTATCACATCTCGTTCGATCTTAGAAAATTCCCTAACACCATAAAGCCTCCATCTGGAATCAATCCACTCAGCCTTACTTATATCATACCTTTTTTTAAAATTATCATTTTGATCTTTTAAAATAATCATCAAGTTAGCAATAGTATCATTCTCGATATCATAATGCTTAATATTGTAAATTTCTCTCGCAAAATCCCTAATGATTATATTTCTATCATTTGCACCTTGATTGCCAACACTATTCTTAAGAAAAGCATCCCTTTTAGCAATAGTATCTATAACCAAATAATTATCAAAAAAAAAGAGCATTACTGAGATAAAAACACTAAGCATAATTATTGATCTTAATATTCTAGAAATAGAAATACCACAACTAAAAAGTCCTATTATTTCGTTTCTCATAGAAAGATTACCAATAAGATTAGAAACGGCAAAAAGAAAAGATAAAGCCAAACCATCTGAAAAACACTTTGGCAAATAAAGATAATAAATATAAACAATATCACTAATACTAAGATTATGATCAAGATAATTAAAAAGATTGGTAAATAAATCGATAAGCACAATTAAGATCACAAAAAGAAAATTCATAAACAAAAAAGTTAATGATATATTATTCACGAAAAGCTTATCTACTTTCATTTCTTTAAAAGTCTCAAAAAAAGTATCAAACCTGCAAAAATTAACATCACATTTGGTAAGACAGTAATAAGAAAAGGATTTGGGGAATACTGAACAGTATAAACTTTTCCACCAATAAACATTACCCAATAGAAAACACAAATAAGAATTGAAATCACAAGTTCAAGAATAATAGAATATTTTTTATTTGAGTACATGCCCATACCAAAAGCCAAAAAGATAAAAAATAAAACAGACAATGGTAAACTAATTTTTTGATAAAATTCCAAACAATAAAGAGCATAACTTCTCTTAACAATTAGATCTTCATAAGGGCTATAATTTAAAATTAAATTATGCATATAACTTAAGTTTTCAAGAACAGATTCTTCATCTAAAAAACTATTCTTATCATACAAATAATTCAAATAAATATTTGAAAAATTTAAATACAAAAGATCTTCCTCTAAATCATTTTTCATATTTAATTCTTTAACTAACTTATCTTGCTTAACAATAAGTTTCATAACATCTCTAATACTCATCTGCGATGGTGCCACATAACTTAATAACCAACTATCACTAAACGTTACTTGATCAATTGAATATTTCATCCGATCAGCATAAAAATAGTCATAAAACCCACTCTCATCCTCTGTTAAGGCAATTGATAAAACATCATTCAAAATAAAATATACCTGATAATTTTCTTTTTGAATATTAAGTTCCCTTGCCATCAATATTCTGTCATAACCTTTAAGTCTAGTATTATCAAAAAAAGTAACATTTTTATACCCCGTTTCAGATTTTTCTCCTGATACAAATATTAAATCTCCATACTGTTTGCTTGAATAAGGCTTTAATATCAAATGAGGTATTTCTTCTTTGATTTCATTAAAAATTTTCAATCTACCAATAGAACCAAGGGGAAGTAAAAAATCATTAGTAATAAACGAAATTAATGCAATAACTACACCTAATTTAAAAAATGGAACTAATAAATTAAAAATAGATATTCCAATTGACCTAAAAGCCAATATTTCATTATTAAGTTTAAATCTATAAATGGTAAGTATTACAGAGAGTAAAGCCGCAAAGGGAGGTGAAAGAGCAATTATCATAGGAAGTGAATATATAACAAAAATAAAAGCCTTTAAAAACGGAACATAGTTTTGAAGAAGTATTCTCATAAAAAAAAGTATTTGGTTTATGAAAAATACAAAGAAAAAAAACAAAAAAGTAATTAAAAAATACTTAAAAAATTCAATAATTATGTAAGATTCATAATTGTTTTTTAATACTCTCATTTACAAAAACCAAACCATTATTTAAAGTCCCAAGTACAACATAATCATTAAAATTTAAAATTTTTACTAAATTTAAACTAATAAGTCCATCACTAGGGCCTAAATAATCCCAACTATCATTTACTGTATCATAAATTAATAAACCATGTTCAAAAGTTGCAAATAATAATTTATTATCCCTAATCTCCATATCAAGAAAATATCCAATGCTAGGATCATTGTTAACATTATATTTTACATATGTATTATTATCTAAACTTAATCTAAAAAGACCTCCTCCATAAGTTCCAACGTAATAACCACCATCATGCTTCTTTATAAAATTAACATTTCTCTCACTCTCTATTTTGCTAAAAAAATTTAAATGTTTAATTTTATTAAAATTAGTTAGATCAATGCTATAAATAGCCTTATCCATTGTTCCTACCAATAACAAATTTTTCCGCTCATCTAAATACAGTGATGAAATCTTATTAGAACCAAGTTTGATATAAGTCCAATCACCTACATCGGAGTAAAACCAGAGTCCAGCATCTAGAGTACCAACAAAAATGCCATCTTTAGCACCCAGTAAAACTTGTATACTATTTAAGTTAACATTTAAAGGTATTTTAACTTTTTTAATAGCCCCTTCCAAATCATCAATATAATAAAGAGCATTATTCCCACCAACGTATATAACTCCTTTATGCTCTGCAAATCCTTTAAGTCCATTTAAAACGATACTTTTTTTATCTTTAATATAAACCTTATATTTATTACTCTTAACATCATATCTTAAAAGACCACCAAATATGTTTGAAACAAAAATATTACTCCCTAAAACAAACATATCAAAAATACTATTATCTAAAAATCCTAAAGCTTCTAGATTTAAATAATTTATTCCAAATTTATTATTCAAGAAATTATAAATTCCTAGATCATAGCCTGACTTAAGAGAAGTTTTATCAATATCCTTTAATGCAGAGATTGCACCCACTTTATCCTTAACAAAATATTTTAATTCAGCAATCCTAAGACTAGCATGAGAATTTTGATAATCTTTTAAAAAATTATCAAAATGATATTCAGCTAGATCATAAGCGCCTATGTTATAATTCATATAACCAAAAAATAAATTGGCTTTAGCAATTAATTCTTTATCATAATTTTTCTCATCAGTCACTATTTTATTTAAGTAGTAACTGGTCATGCCAAAATTTTTTTGGGCATAACTCTCTCTAGCACTTTTAAAATAAGAATTATCCTCTTTTAAAAAAGCATCACTTAAGAAAAAAGATTCATCATCTCTAAGACCCAATAAATGACTTCTTTTATTAAGATCTAACTCATCAATATCAAATTCATCGACATTCAATTTTTGAATATCATCGAGAAAATTAGGAGATAAATCAACATCTTTACTAGTCAAACATGAAAAAAAGAAAAATAAGCTCACGAAAATAAGCTTATTTTTAAAAATATTATTTATATGATCTACAAATCTCATAACATTTACTAATCTCTAACTAATTCAAGTTCAATCTTACCAAACTTATCAATATCAGATATTCTAACCTTAACCATTTGTCCTTCCTCTAATCTTGGAGGACGCATAGCAAATGTATTCCTACTATCTCTACCATATCTAGAATGTCTACCACTGCCATATCTGGAATGCCTCATATCACCATATCTATCATCCCTTGATTTTGGTCGATTACTTAAAAATCCTTCTTTGGTAGGAGTAAGTTCAATAAAGGCCCCAAAACTGTTAATCTTTTTAACAACCCCTTCATAAATCTCACCAATTTTAGGTTCTCTTACAATACTCTCTATCCTTGCCTTAGCTTTTTGCATCTTTAAGCTATCAGTCCCAAAAAGAGTAATTCTACCATCTTGCTCAATTTGCACCCTAACCTCAAACTCATCTGTAATCGCTTTAACTGTCTTACCAGTAGACCCAATAACAAGAGAAATTTTATCAATATCAATTTGTAACTGAATAATCTTAGGAGCATTAACAGATATATCATCTCTTGACCTTGAAATTACAGAATCCATAATAGATAAAATATGCATTCTTCCAATTCGTGCCTGTGCAAGAGCATCTTTCATCAACTGCTTTGTAACATTTGAAATCTTAATATCCATCTGAAAACCAGTAATTCCATTCTTAGTTCCTGCAACCTTAAAGTCCATATCGCCCAAATGATCTTCTTCTCCAAGAATATCACTTAAGATAACATACTTATCCCCCTCACTAACAAGTCCCATAGCTATTCCTGCGACTTGTTCCTTAACAGGAACACCAGCTGCCATTAAAGACATACTCCCAGAACATACTGTAGCCATCGATGAGGATCCATTTGATTCTAATATCTCAGATACTACTCTAATAGTATATGGAAAATCATCTTTCTTAGGTAACATAGCTTCCAGAGACCTTTGAGCTAAATGACCATGCCCAATCTCACGTCTGCCAGTCATAAGTCTACCTGTCTCACCAACAGAAAATGGAGGAAAATTATAATGAAGCATAAAATTAAGACGCTTATCGCCATCAATATCATCCATTATCTGCTCATCAATACTTGTACCTAAAGTCGTTACAGCCAATGCCTGGGTCTCACCCCTTGTAAAAAGAGCAGAACCATGCGTTCTTCTTAAAAGATCAACTTCGGCAACAATATCTCTTATCTGTGTAGGATTACGCCCATCAGTCCTAAGATTATTTTCCAGGATTGATCTCCTAACAATTTCTTGCTCAAAATCATCAAGAGCTTTATAAAAAAGAGTTTCATTCTCTTCATCTACCTGACTTACAGAAGAAAAATGTTCATAGGCTTTTTGCTTAACTAATTTTATAGCCTTATCTCTATTAAGTTTCCCCTTTACAAAACAAGCATCTTTAAGTTCAGAGTAAATAAAATCTTTAAGTTCAGCCTTAAATTCAAATACTCTTTCTTCATAAGCAAGTGGTAATTTTTCTCTCTCACCTACTATAAGTATAAATTCCTTTTGAAGATTACAAATTTGTTTAATATATTCATAAGCTTGATCTATTGCAGCAAGCAACACTTCCTCGCTAACCTCATTAGCACCACCTTCAACCATTGTAATACCATCCAAACTACCCGCAACAACAATATCTAGAATAGAATCTTGTATCTCATCAAAAGAAGGATTTACTATAAACTCACTATTTAAATAAGCTATTCTAACAGCCGCAATGGGACCATTAAACGGAATATCTGACAAAAAAACTGCCGCAAAAGCAGCATTCATCCCAACAATATCAGGGGGATTCATCTGATCTGTAGACAATGTCGTTGGAACAACCTGAATTTCTCTACCAAACCTCTTATCAAAAAGCGGTCTCATAGGTCTATCTATTAATCTAGAAACAAGTACTTCCTTGTCTTTTGGTTTACCTTCTCTTTTAATAAATCCTCCAGGAATTTTTCCAGCAGCATAATATTTTTCATTATATTCAACAGATAAAGGAACAAAATCCAAATTCTCACGAGCTGAATCTGAACAACATACCGTAGCAAGAACAGTAGAACCACCATAAGTAGCAAGAACCGCACCATTTGCTTGCTTAGCCAATAAGCCTGTTTCTAAAATTAAATCTTCCCTTCCTACTTTCAACTTCAAAATTTTTCTCAAAATTAACCCCTTATTACTTTCTAAGTCCAAGTTTAGCTATTAAGGTTCTATAAGCTTCCAAATTTTTCTTCTGATAATATCTTAACAAATTTCTTCTCTGCCCAACCAACTTTAATAAACCTCTCTTAGAGCTATGATCTTTTTTATTGCTCCTTAAATGCTCTGTTAAATACCTTATTCTATCTGTAATTAACGCTATTTGCACTTCAACCGAACCTGTATCATTTGGATTTTTACCAAACTCTGTAATTATTTTTTGTTTTTGTTCTTTACTAATCATAAAAGTGACTCCTATACCATCATAGCAAAGCCTAAAATAGACCTTTTTGCTATAATTAAATCTTCAAAGTAAATTATAATATTTTTTCATTCAAATAACAAAAACAAACCGAAGACTTTTTTACCAAGTTGCATAAAATACCAATCAAATCAATTAAGCTAATTCTCAATCGTGACTTCAGCATACTCAACCCTCTCTTTAAAAGATTTTCTATTTTACTGTTACTTGTAAAAAGTACTGCAATAAAAACTAATAGTCTTATTCTTAAAAAGATTTATACTACTAATTATTTTTCGAAAATCAACTATCAAAAAATAATAACATATTTATATTTATTCAAACCAATGCCACAAACTACTGCTAATATCTCTTCATTGCTAGACTTCAAAATCTTAAACTCACCAACACTAATCATAACATTGATATAAACACCATTCTTGACAAGCTTAATCATACTATTATCAACATAAAATTTTTCAAAAAGCCCTAAAGATTCTAAATTCATTAAAGAATTGCTAGTGAAATCTTCACAAAAACAAGCATTATCTAATCTAAAATCCCCAATCTTAATTCTCTCAAGGCTCTTAACATAAGCATATGACCCTAAAGACAATGCCAAATCTCTTGCTATACTTCTAACATAAGTTCCCTTAGAGCATTTTATTTGTAGCTTTAAAATACGAGAATCAACATTATAATTCAAGATCTGAATATCATATATATTAACTTTCCTAGACTTAAGATTGAAAGACTCTCCACTAAGAGCTAACTTATAAGCTCTTTTTCCTTTAACATGTACTGAAGAAAACTTAGGTGGAATTTGATAAATCTCACCTACTAAAGACTTAATACCAAGGATTAATTCCTCTAAACTTGGAATATAATTTGTAGTATTTACTACTCTACCATTAGGATCAAGAGTATCGGTTTCAATTCCAAACTCAAACTCTGATATATATTCTTTATCTAAAGATATAATATAATTTGAAAGTTTAGTGTATTTGCCAACTAAAACGACCAACAGACCACTTGCAAACTTATCAAGAGTACCTGTATGTCCAACTCGACTTGTAGAAAAATATCTCTTTAAAGGACAGAGGGTATTACAAGACGTTATTCCAATTCTTTTATTTAGTAAAATAATCCCATTCATTTAATTTTATTGTTCTTCACTAAAACTTAAATTTTCAATTATTTTATTAACATAAAAAGCCTTAGAAATAGTATCATCTCTTAAAAAATTCAATTTTGGAGTATTCCTAACTCTAATACGTTTAACAATTTCTCTTTGAATAAATCCCTTAGCATTATTTAATGCTTTAATAGCATTATCAAGTGATGCACCTTCTTTGATAGAACCAATAAATACTTTGGCATTTATTAAATCGTTTGAAATTTCAACTCTCACAACAGTTAAAAATGCATGAACCCTAGGATCTTTAATTCCTTTTGATACTATTAAATTACTAATCTCTTGAACTAATAAACTCTCAAGTTTTGATTTTCTTATCTCTTTTTCCATACATAAAAACAATAAAGCAGATGCTTAAGATTCAAAGCGTCTCTTCACTTTCTTAATCTCAAATGCCTCAATTATATCTCCTTCCCTAATATCAAAATAATTATCAATCATAATTCCACATTCATATTGCGCATTAACTTCTTTAACATCTTCTTTAGCTCGCCTTAATGAAGAAATTTTACCAGAATGCACCTGAAATCCTTCTCTCATAACATTAGTTACGGCATCCCGTTTTATGCATCCTTGTGAAACATAACATCCAGCCACTACTCCAACCTTAGAAATATTAAAAACAGCACGAACTTCAGCAAATCCAATAAATTTTTGTTCAATGTCTGGTTCTAACATGCCTTCAAGAACTGATTTAATATCATTAATTGCATCATAAATTATATTATATTTTCTAATTTCAACTTTTTCTTGATCGGCTAACAATTGTGCTTTTGCTGCAGGGCGTACGTGAAAACCAATAATAATTGCTTCACTTGCTGATGCAAAACTAATATCAGTCTCAGTTATTGCTCCTACTGATGAATGGATAACTTTTACTCTAATTTCATTATTAGTTAATTTTTCAAGAGAATGCTTTAAAGCCTCAACAGAGCCCTGCACATCCGCTTTTAAAATTATCTTAAGTTCCTTAAGTGCTCCATCCTTAATTGAATCATAAAGATTTGATACAGTAACTTTTTTTACATTCTTAGCATCTTCATATTTTTTAAGATCTTGTCTTTTAGAACTAATTAATTTGGATTCTTTTTCTGTCTTTGTAACCTGGAATGGATCACCAGCCTGAGGAATTGATGAAAAACCCAAAACATTAACAGCTTTTGCAGGACCAACGCTCTTAACAGCTACTCCTCTCTCATTAATTAATGCTCTCACCTTACCATGATAGACTCCTCCAACAAAAGAATCTCCTATAGAAAGGGTTCCATCCTCAATTATCACAGAACAAACTACTCCTCTACCTAAGTCAACTCTAGCATCAAGTACTCTACCAATAGCCCTTTTAGTTGGGTTTGCCTTCAATAACATTACTTCAGATTGCAGAATAATCATATCAAGAAGTTCAGTAATACCAATATTTTTAAGAGCCGAAATTGCAACAAAAATTGTACTTCCACCCCAATCTTCAGGAACCAAATCATACTCTGAAAGCTGATGTTTAACTCTATCTAGATTTGAATCTGGCAAATCAATCTTATTGATTGCAACAATAATGGGCACTTCTGCGTCCTTTGCATGATTAATAGCCTCAACAGTCTGCGGCATTACTCCATCCACAGCAGAAACAACAAGCACAACAATATCTGTAACCTGTGCCCCCCGACTCCTCATCATAGTAAAAGCTTCATGTCCTGGAGTATCTAAAAATGTTATTTCATGATCATTATAATTAATAGTATAAGCACCAATATGTTGTGTAATTCCTCCAAACTCTGTTTGATTTATATCAATATTTTGCAACACTGATAGAAGTTTGGTTTTTCCATGATCAACATGTCCCATTATTGTAATAATAGGGGGTTTTGCAACCCTCTTGCTCTCATCATCTTCTTCTGCTTCGATAACTGTTTCATCATAGATTGACACAACATTAACTTTAGAGCCATATTCTTCAACCAAAATAGTAGCAGTATCAGAATCAATCTTCTCATTAATAGTTACCATTACACCTAAAGTCATTAACTTAGCAATTAAATCTGAGGATTTTAAATTCATTTTCCTTGCAAGTTCAGCAACAGTAATAGTTCCCATAATATCAATTGACTTAGGAATTGGATTTGCTAGATTTTCTTTCTTCTTTTTTTGAAGCTGCTCAAACACTTTTTGTTCTATTGTTTTGCTCTCAATTTCTTCCTTTTTCCTCTTGTAACCTTTTTGACTTTCTTGTTGCTGCTTCTTCTTCTCACCAAGTTTCCTATTAAGACCCTTATTATCAGAATCAGAAGGTGAAATTGCAACACTAGAGATAACCTTAGTTCTTATTACTCGTCTAAATGTCTGAGGACTACTACTACCATGAGTATTAGTTCTATTGAAATATCCTCTATTACCTTGTTGCTGGCTACTAGTATTATCCTTATCTACATTTAAAGAAGAAGTCCTAACTCCCCTATCTTTACCGCCATAAGAATATCCTCTATTATCTCTATTATAAGCATTGTTCCTATTGAAATAGCCCCTATTACCTTGTTGCTGGCTACTAGTATTACCCTTATCTACATTTAAAGAAGAAGTCCTAACTCCCTTATCTTTACCGCCATAAGAATATCCTCTATTATCTCTATTATAAGCATTGTTCCTATTGAAATAGCCCCTATTACCTTGTTGCTGGCTAGTAGTATTATCCTTATCTACATTTAAAGAAGAAGTCCTAACTCCCCTATCTTTATTGCCATAAGAATATCCTCTATTAGAATCCTGATTTCCTCTTGAATTTGAGAGGTCCACAAAATTATCTTTGGATTTATTCAAACTTTTATCAGTATGGGCTACAACCTTTACTACTTTCTTTCGTAATTTAACAACTTTAATTTTTTTTTCATCTTCACTGCGATCATCATCAATATTTTCTGACAAACTATTACTCCTCTTCAAATTCAAAGCTAAGCCCTATCTTACAACCTGGACAAAAAGTCATATTTTCATTAATAACAGCCCCACACTCAGGACAAAGCAACTCTTCTTCATCTTTCATACCTTCAATAGATCCATCATCATTAGAAATTATTACCATCCCTTCCTTTAGTATCTTATTTATTTCTTCTTGCTTTTCATAACCTATTCCCAACTCAAAAAGCTTTTCCTCACTAGCATCCAAAAAACTATCAATATCATCAAAACCTGCTTCAACCAATTTATCAACAATATCATTATCAAGAATTTTAAGCTCACTAATTTTATTTATTTCCTCAAATTCATCTTCCTGAACATTATCCTGAATAATTTTATCAAACATTTCAAAAGTCTCTTGTTTAAACTCTCCACTTGCTTTCATTTCAGCAAATTGACTACTAGTTTTAACATCAATTGCCCAATCAAGCAGTCTATTTGCAAGTCTAACATTCTGTCCCATTTTACCTATTGCAAGCGAGAGCTGTTCATCGCTAACAACCACCAAAGCTTTATGCAAATCCTCATCAACAATATATACATTATCTATTTTAGCAGGGGTTAAGGCATCTCTAATAAATTCTTTAATATCCTTAGAATAAGGAATAATATCTATTTTTTCACCTTCAAGTTCCTTAATTATTGATTGAATCCTAACACCTTTTTGCCCAATACAAGGACCTACAGGATCAATCTCTTCTTTCTCAGAATAAACAGCAACCTTAGTTCTATAACCTGGATCTCTTACTATCTTATGAATCTTAATAAGACCTTCCTCAATCTCAGGAATCTCAAGAGTAAGAAGTTCCTCAATAAATTTAGGATGAGTCCTTGATAAGACTACCTCTATTCCATTTTTTCCCTTCTTTACACTGTAAACAAGAACTCGAACTTTATCATTAAGCCCATAAACTTCCCTTGGAGATTGATATTTCTTAGGAATAACACCATCTGTACTCCCAAGATTCACATAAAGATCTCCATTCCTATTTTGCTGAACATACCCAATAACAATTTTATGCAATTTGTGTTTAAATTCTAAATAAAGTTCATTATCTTCGATTCCCTGCAAATCGCTCTTAGTTCTCTGCTTAGCAACTTGAATTGAAAGCCTATCAAAAATCTTTGGATCAATCTCAATATATGCATATCCATCTTCCATGACTTCAAATTCTTGAGAATCGTCTTTCAATATTTCAAGTATATCGTCTTGAACTTCCTCTACAATCTTTTTTTTAGAATAAACTATCAAATCCCCAGTATCCTCATCAAACTTAATTAAAGCATTCTCACTCGTTCCAAAATACTTCTTATAAGCTATCATTATAGATTCCCTAACCGTCTTTCGAATAGCATCTATGCTCATTCCTCGCTCATTAGCAATATTGGCAATCATTTGACCAGTGCCCTTTATCATATCCAAGACTCCTTCACGATAATTTAGCCTTCTTAACATCACTATAAAGAATTCTTATCTCTTTAGTATCTGTTTTAAAAATAAAACCGTCTGCCTCTGCTTTTAAGATAAGACCTTCTTCAAAATCATTATCTAACATTAACTTAATCTTCCTGCCCTCAAAAATTTTAAACTCTCTATCACTCTTAATTTTCCTATTTATCCCAGGCGTAGAGATTTCTAAACTAAAATTATATTTAAGAACCACTTCTAAACTCAATAAAATCATTTTATGTAAATCACAAAGAGTATCAACTCCAAAATCATTACCCTTATAAAGAACTATTTGAATTCTCCCTTCATCTCTTTTCTTGAAAGTGTTAATTTCTATAATTTCAATTCCTAATTGATCTGTTACATTCTTTATTAAATTGTAAACTTCACTATTATCAATAATTTTAACCAATCATATTCCTAAAAAGAATAAGGCTCTCTTAAAAGAACCTTATTAAATAAAATAATCAATACAACCTAAGAATAACATTAACGACAATAAATGTCAAGAAAACAATAATCAACTAAACTCTCGCAATTGATAGTTTTATTACACTTAAAGCCCCATGTCTTATAAGAATATCTTTACAAAAAGTCATAGATGCTCCTGTTGTTACAATATCATCAATAAGTACAACCCTTTTAAACTTAATATTCCTATACCTCAACTTTAATTTAACTTTATTCTCCAAATTACTATGCCTTAAATCTCCACGCAATAGCTTTTGACTTTTGCCTAATCTTCGCTTAAAAACATTAATATAATTTATTTCACTATGACTTAACAAATTTCCAATATATTCCATGTGATCAAAACCATAAAAAATTTTTCTTTTAAAACTACAAGGAATACTAACAACAAGGTCAAAATCAATACTCATCAAAAAATGTAAAATCCCATTTGCAAAAAACCGACCAAGCAATCTTTGTCCATCTCTCTTGTAAGTAAGAACCAAGTTCTTATATTCATTTTTATAGTCAAAAAAATACCAAACATCATCTCTCAACTTAACATCGAAATGAAAAAACTCAATACAATCCTTGCAAAGAGCATTTAAGTAAACATAATCTTTATGACAACAAGAACAAAAGGGAAGAAATATGCTTTTTAAAACACCCCAATTCCACACTTATATGCCCCTATGTCTTAGTCTTTAAAATTATTTCACTTAGTAAATTCATTGCTTGAAAAGGAGTAATATTATTGACATCTATTTTAGAAATAAAATTTTTAAGTTCTAAGTAATCATTAAGTTCTAACTCATAACTTAAATCTTCTTTCATTGCTTCTTCACCATCATTAATAACCAAAGTGGCTGAAGTAAAAAATTCCGGCACATACAAATGCTCTCGACTAGTCAAACTTTTAAGAATAACATTAGCCCTCTCAATAACTTTTAAAGGTATTCCTGCTATGCGAGCAACATAAATCCCATAAGAATTAAGAGAAGGTTTTTCTTCAACCTCTCTTAAAAAAATAAGTTCATCACCTTGTCTTTCAATTTTCATTGAAAGATTAACAAAAGAATCATGCTTAATAGCTGAAAGCTCATGAAAATGAGTTGCAAATAAACTTCTAGCTTGAATATGTTCTAAAATATATTCAACAATTGAATACGCAATAGCAAGTCCATCATTAGTACTAGTACCCCTCCCAACTTCATCCATAATTATCAAGCTATTCTGAGTTGCATTTCTTAAAATATTAGCCGTTTCATTCATCTCTACTAAAAATGTAGACTCACCTTTGGAAATATTATCACTTGCCCCGATTCGACAAAAAATCTTATCTGTAATTCCTATGATGGCCTGATTAGCAGGCACAAAAGAACCAATATGTCCCATTAAAACAACTAAAGCAGTCTGACGTAAATAAGTTGATTTGCCTGCCATATTAGGACCAGTAATTAAACAAAAATACTTATCATTGTCAATTTTTACAGAATTTTTAGTAAAAGCCTCAACTCCCTTCATATAATGCTCAACAACAGGATGTCTAGAACACTCAAGAATAATTTCTTTATTGTTAGTTAGAGTGGGTCTTACATATTCATTTTTTTTAGCCAAATACGCAAAATCAGAGACTACATCAACATACGCAAAAAAATTAGCAATTTTTTTAATAACCACACTATGCTTAACAATTTTTGAAGCTATGTCATCAAACACTTCTTGCTCAAGAGCCAATAAATTATCCTCAGCATCATTAATATCCCTTTCAAGTTCAATAAGTTTGTTAGTTTTATATCTCTTAACAGAATTTAAAGTCTGACTTTCTATAAAATGAGATGGAACTTGTCCATAATAACTCTTTGTAACCTCAAAAAACAAACCTCGAACATTAATTCTCCTAATTTTAAGGCTACTAATTTTGCTAAAATTCCTCTCAAAATTAAGATAATCATCAACATACTTGCTTGCATTATTTTTAATCTCTCTTAAACGATCAATCTCAAAATTATACCCATGTTGAATAAGCTCATCTGGCTCCTTTGAAATGGAACAATCAATTAAAGAATAAATTTCTCTTATATTATTTTCATCATTAACATCAAATATCCAATAACTAAAAGAATGTTCATTAAGAAGCCTTTTTGCTAAAAAAAATGCTGTCAAAGATTCCTTAATCAATAAAAAATCTTTTTTAACATATTTTTTCATTTGAAGTCTTGAGATTATTCTCTCAATATCCCAAACATTACTAAGAATATCTCTCAATTTCATACTTAAGTTAATATTATTGTTTAAAAATTCTACATGATCTAATCTATTGTTAATTGCAACAATATCTAAAAGCGGATTTAATATATATTCTCTTAAAAGTCTCTTCCCCATGGGAGTTTTACAATCATTTAATACTGAATAAAGAGAATAGCAGGATGTTAAATCATTATTGTTTTTAACAAGTTCAAGGTTTATTTGAGTAACATCATCAAGAAACATATATTCAGAATCATTATTAATATGAATTGTGTCAATATTAATTAATAAATTTTTCAAGTTATTCTTTATATAATCTATTATTAAAAAAGATGAAACATAATAAGGCTCATCCTCTTTAAACCCAAGAGCACTCAAACTAAGAACATTAAAATGCTCTTTTAGTGATTTCATGGCAATCTCTTTGTCAAAATGCCAATGGGGAATCTTATTAACTAAAAATCGATCAAGAGCAAGTTTTTCTAAATATTCATAATAAAAATCCTCTGAAACTATTATTTCCTTTGGAGAATACTTCTCAATATCCCGTCTCAACTTTTCTAAAAAATTTCCCTCATAAAGGATTATTCCAAGTCTAGATGTCGACAAATCTATATAAGAAAATGAATAATAATCCTTATAATCACTAATAGCTATCAAATAATTATTAATATCATCTTGCAAAAAATCTTCATCGATAACAACTCCAGGACTTATAACTTCAACAACTTCTCTTTCTAAAGGCCCTTTAGGATCAGTTTGCAATCCTTGCTCACAAATTGCAACCTTTTTATCAAGCAAAATCAATTTTTTTATATAATCTTTACTTGTATGACAAGGCACTCCACACATAGGAACATTTTCTCTTTTAGTCAAAGTTAATCCTAAAAGCTTGCTTCCCTCAAGAGCATCATCAAAAAACATTTCATAAAAACTACCTACTCTAAAAAACAGAATAGCATCTTTATGTTTATCTTTAATATTCAAATATTGCCTCATCATCGGCGTAACATCTTTTCTCATATAAGCAATACTAAAATTATAATTGATATTATTAAAACTTTACAATATACTTAAAACTATCAAAAAGAATTAACAATGGAAAAAGATACTTCTCAAAGCAATGTCTTTTATGTATGTAAAGACGATTTTGTTTTCATAAAATTAATTAACAGACTTACTGCATTATATTCTGTCAATTTTAAAACATTTATCAAAAATATATTCATAAATAATAACGATAAAATCAACAAATTATACATAGATTTATCGGAAACAAAATATTTAGATTCAACTTTTATGGGAGTACTAATATACATTGATAATAAGAGCAATGAACACAAAAAAACCTTTAAAATAATAAACTCTAGCAAAGAAGCACTTAAAAATTTACAATCTCTTGGTCTTGAAAAAATATTAAAAATAGAAAATAGAGAAGAAAAATTACAAAAAAGTGACATGAAAGAGTATTTTTGTTTCAGTGCACATAAAAATACAATATTTAAATCAATGTTAAAATCACATATTTTACTCTCAAGCCTCAATAAAGACAACAAAAAAGAATTCTGCACCCTAATTAGAAGACTAAAAAAAGAAAACAACAATTAAAAAGCAATTTTAGTAATATACTACTGTTCACTCAAATACTTAATAATATCATCTGTTATATCAACTGTACTATTATAATAAAGAATATATGGATTATCTTTTTTCATAACCAAAGAAATACCATTAGTCTCTGCAATATATTGAATACCATTAAGTATTTTGCCCCAAAGTAATCCATCACTATTTAAACTGTTTATATTAATCTGTTTCTGTTGCTCAAGATTACTCTTAGCCAAGCTCTTAAGCTTCTTAAGTTCATCAATCTTCAAGTTATATTGATTACCATACAATTTAGCACTCTCTAAATCATGAACACTAACAGATTCATCATATATTTTCCTCAAATCTTTAATCTCAGAATTCAAGATATCTATTTTTTCTTGATAATGATTTTTCAATTGCTCAAGATTAGACTTTAATTGCGGACTTAAAAACTCAATTACAACCTTCTCAAAATCTACAATACCCACTTTTGTAACATTAACTGAAAAAAGATTTAATGGAAAAAAACATGCAAACAAAAACACTATAAAAGCCATAAAAATCCTCCCTACAAAAAGCTAACTAAATTATATCAGTATCTCATATCAATGGCTAAGAAAAATTTAAATCCTCCAAAATAATTATAATATCTATTAACACCTTCATTATTAAAATGAAATGGATAAGCTATTACAAAAGACAAAGGCATTTGAGGTAATACACTTCTAATTCCAAAACCCCAACTAAAAATAAAATTACTCAAAGGAACAAACAAAGAATTTTCTTGACCTTCTAGAGAATATGAAGCCATATCTAAAAACAAAACATCCCAAACCAAAATATTCTTAATCAAAGGCATTGATAACTGAAGAGTATTTACAAACGAACTATAAATATTACTCAAAGTGCCCCATCCTCTTGCAATCATAAAGTTTTCACTAATAACTATAAGGTGATGTGGTTGAACTTCTATCTCAAAACCATTCCCAAGTGGTGGTAAAATATTTGAATAAACACTCCGCAAAGTTAAAATTAAATCAAAAAATGGGGTGAAAACATCCTGATAGCCTAAAAGAGAGAAATATCTCTCAAAAGTTGTTGTGGATTTTGAAAAATGACTCTGTCCAAACAAAAATCCACCAAAAAGATCAAATTGCTGCTTAAGCAAAAAACCATTATTAGATAAAGACTGAGAATTTCTTGTATCCCATGCAACGCTAATACCAAAAGAATTTTCAAATCTAATAGTATTATAATTATCCCTCAAATAATAATTTGAAGGTCTGTTAACATTATCATCATAATACACATATTTCAAGGCAGTTTGTGCAGTTCCAACAACTGATTGCTTTCCAAGATAATTAGAAAAAGTATAACCAGTAAACCCACTAATACTAAATTTCGCTAAAGAATAATTCATAACATTAAAATCCGAAAAATTTTTAGAATTATTATATGCTTCCCAACTTACAAAAGGATCTGGAACTTCTTTCTTATCCGTAAATATAGGTCCATTAATATCCTGATACGCTGTATTTATAGAATGTGAAAAATCAAAAAATCCTCCAATAGTCCATCTAGTCTGCATAAACCAATTATCTTCAAACATTAACCTAAAACTTTGCTCTGAAAAAGCAAGATTAAGCCTTGCGGAAAGAGAATACCCTTCACCTAAAAAATTAGATTGCTCCCACTGTCCAAAAACTGAAAATGGAAGCCAAGAATTACTCACCGCACCAAAATTCATACCAAATCTAAAACTTGCTGTCTCTCGCTCTTCAACAACAAAATTTATCTTCATTAAACCCTCAATATCACTTGGAACAACATCGGGTACAACATTTCCAAAATAGCCAAGTCTTTGTAAATTAAGCATTCCCATCCGAAGATTTTCCAAACTAAAAATATCACCCTCAATTAGCGGAATTTCTCTAAGAATTACATGAGAAGCTGTTTTTTTATTACCTGAAACAGTAATAGATTCAATATGTGCTTTCTCTTTTTCTAATATCTTAATAGAATAATCGACAAATTCATCTCTTATCGTCCGAGAAGGCACAATCTCTGTAAAGATATAACCATCGGAATAATACTTTTCCCTAATTTTTGCAAAATCTTGCTCAAATCTTGAATCATCAAAAATATCTCCTTCCTTAAAAGTAATCAAGGATTGCAATTCTTCTAATTTAAAAACTAAATTACCAGTAATTTCAAATTTACCAAATTTAAAAACATTACCCTCTGAAATAAAATATTTTAAGAAAACTTCTCTTTCCAATTTTTTAGCATCACTGGGAATTCGTATATCTACAATGCTATCTACAACTTTTGCATTAATATATCCATTATTCTTATAATAAGACTCAAGTTTCACTTTATCTTTATCAACATTTGATTTTAAATACTTACCATCAAAAAATAAAGATGCGGGTTTTGATACTAAATATTTTCTAAGAATACGACTCTTAAAGTTCAAATTTCCCTCAAAAGAAACCTCTTTAACAACATACTTAGGACCAGCATTAATTTTAAACACAATATCTACTAAACTATTTTTCTCTTTAATATCAAATTCAACAGTAACATCAAGATATCCAGCATCTTTGTACATTTCTTCAAATTTAAGAACACTTTTTTTAATTTTTGCAAGATTTAAAGCCTCTTTTGCATTAACATTTGATTTATCACGCAGTTCACTATTCCAAAAAACTCCACTATCATCAATAAAAGTAACAGTCTGTATTAAGGATTTTTCCTTCACAAAAAATGTAATTACAAGTTTATCATTTTCTACTCTAAACTCAGGTCTAATAAGTCCCTCAAAATAATCAAGAGCATAAAGGTCAACTTGCAATCTATCAAAAAGTTCATCAGAATAAGCTTGTCCCAAATAAACATTTAAAATAGAGCCAAAGTCATTTTCTCTTATATTCTTAAGCCCATTAAAATCAATACTTTTTATCACCTTACCCTTATAGTTCTCTTGAGAATACACTAAATTAAATACAAAAAAGAACAAAAAGATTCTAAATAACTTCACCCCACATCCCTCACATAACTCAGTATTTAAATTTCCAAAAAATAGATATTTGATTTCCTATTCCGTGACCATATTTCATAAAATTATAATCAAAAATATAATCAACAAAGAAAAACGGTGAATCAAGTTCAAGACCAAAATTAATACTAAAATTTAAATTCTGAGACAATGGTGTTACTTCCTCTTTTAAAAATCCAAATCCCGCCTTAGCAAAAACACCATCAATAATATATTTACCCACTTTAACATTTGTTTTATCAAGAACACCTGCAAAAGTTGTTGTACTACCCAAGATACCAATAGCGTTCCTTAATATATCTGTTTTTATACTCAATAGGTCTAATTTTAATACAGAACGTATATAATCTTCAATAGGTTGTACTATCAGATCAACAAGAATATCACTAGCTAACCCAAGTGCCATTTCAGCTGTATTTGTGCCCGCCGATTGTAGCCCATGTTCACCCCCAATTATTGCACTTGATAAAAGATATTTGATCTCTTGCTCCGTTCGCACAGGATAAGATGAAAAACTAAGATTCCACAAACTCAAAGGACCATCTATGCTCATTGTTATTAACAAATTTTCATTACCATCTTTAATCACATTTGTAGCCTCTGCCTTGACCCACGGATCAAATTTGTTCTTATTTTCATTAAAAGATATATATGACCCTCCTCTGAAAACAAATTGTTTATTATGATAATTGAAAGAACCACTTGCAACATTTAAATCTCCCTTAAGGATAAAATCATCCGTTTTAGTATCAGATTTAACCTCAAGTTTATTCCCTCTTGCAATAATAGCATTCAAGAAGGAAATTTTATTATCTGGCCAATGAAAAGCAACATTACTATCAAAATTAATTTTAAGATCTGTAACAACATCTAACCCCTTAGAGCTAACATCAGATGCTCCAACTTTTTTTGATCTCTTATAAGGATCTATTAATAGATCGACAATCGAATTTTCAAGTAAATAAATCCAAGCATTTGAAACATTTAGCTCTCCTCTAAACATAATCTCTTCAGAATTACCTTCAATAAAAAAATCACCTGAAGCATGTCCAACAAAATTTATAGTTACTTTATCAAATTTAATAGGTACTCCAGAGCTACCAGAAACACCAATATCTATCTTATAATAATCAACAATACTATCACTTAAAAAGTTTAGATTCAGATGTGCAGCGACATTGACATCAGAATAATAGTCTAAATTAAATTTGTTCTCAATAATTATATTATTATCTTTAATAATAACTGGTACATTAATTAATTCTAAAATTCTACTCTTTCCATATTGTCTAGACATTTTTAAATATTCACTGCTTACTAAACCATGTACTACTTCAAACTCTCCATTAAGATTTGGATTATATAAATCACCATCAACATCCAACCTGCCAATCACATTAAGATCATACAGAACAAAATGATCTTTAATATTAAAAAAAGTTTTTGAACCTAATAAATCTTTTGTAATTAACTTTGAGTCAAATTTAATATCTTGAATATTACTAGTAATTTTATCCCCAAAAATGTTACCTGAGGCAACAAAACTAAAAGGCAAATAATCATTTAACCTAATATCAAAATTACCATCATTATATTCATATAAACAACTAAAAAGATCATATTCAATTGATGACATGATAAATCTTTCAGGGTTACTTTTAAATTCAATTGTAAGATCAGAAAGATCTTTGTCTTTATATCTTAAACCTCTTAAAGCAATCTCTCCATCAGTTTCACTCTTTAAAATACCAAATTCTTCCTCTGTTTTATTTTCAAATTTTTGAAAACTCGCATTCACACTTGAAGAAAAAAGCTTGCTATTAACATTCAAATTAGAAATCCCAATAGAATTCTTAATATCATATCTAAAATTACCTGTCAGAATTTCTCTTTCATTCTGACTCGCCTTTATATTATAAATATTAAGATTATTATCAACCAATCCCAAATTCAAAGAGCAATATGTAGGAACACCTACTAAAGACAGGTCATTTGTTTCAAGATACGCACTAAGAGAATAATTAAATAAATCACTATCTTTAAAACTCAATATAAAGTTACCATTAATATTTCCATTTAAGAACGAAAAGAATTTTAAATTATTGAAATTGAATCCCTGAAATCTACCAACAAAATAACTGCCATCTTCATTAGAATCAACACCAAAAAAATAACGCTCTGAATTTACATGCGAAAACAAGTTCAAATTACCACTAAGTTTATCATTTAAATTAAAATGTCCTTGCCCTTGTAAATTTGAAACCCCATTTATAAATCTAATATTTGAAAGACTAACTTGTTTATCTTTATATAAACCTTCAAAGCTAAAATTAAAATTATAAGCAGGATTACCAGCAATCTTACCTAATTTAAACTTAGTAATTTTGACATTTAAATCATCATTCATTCTTTGGTAATTTCCTAAAGAATTAACATTTAACAAAATCTCAGAATCTCCATTATAAAGACAAAAATCATTAATATCAAAAAAATAAACTATAGACGAATCAGAATAAGTTAAACTGACTTTCGACCTAGGTGACAATTTCAAGTTGGCATACCTATCTTTAAAATTCAACTCAAAATACAAAGGATAATTTCTATTCAAATAATTAAACTCGGTATTTATCTTAAAACTATCATCAAACAACTGTATCAAAAAATTAGAATTTACATTATAATCCCCATTACTATAATTAAAGTAATTTACCGTATAAATATTCTTCTCTCCACTTGCATTAAACATTAAATTAAAATCATCTAATTTTGATAAGACAACAAAATTAAGACTATTCAACTTACTTTTAGTATAATCAACGGTATTTAAATCAAAATCTGAAGTCAAATTTAAATACTTACCCGACAAAAAATATTCAGGAATAACTTTAGTAATAAAAGTTTCTGGAAGAACATCTTTCAAAAAAAGCATAGGAAACTCTTTAACACCTAAATTAAGATTAAAATTTTCCTTATTAAAATCACCCTTTAATGAAATTTCAGAATTATTGTTAGCAAAACTTAATAAATAATTAACATAGATACGATCCTGAGCAAAACTCGTTTTCATATTCAAATCTCGAATTTTAAGCCTGCCAACCCTAAAATCATCAGATTTTACGCAAAATTTTTGATTTCTTTTACTAAAATTTAAATGCCCATTAATATCCTTAAAATTAAAAATCTTTGCAGACCTAAAATCAAGCCTTCCTATTGGTACTAAATCTTTTAAAGAATAATAGCCCTTATAACCAATAAATCCTCTCTTAAGTTTTACAAAAGCATTTTGTACATCTACAACTGCTTCATTCCCTTTAATTTGGACTTTTAATCCCTGAATCTCCTTATTTACCATATTAGCATTTGAAGATGAATTTAATAAAAATGCATACCGTAAATCTTTATCTTTAAAATCATAAGAAAATGCTAATTGACCATTTAAATTCGTATCAAGGTAATCCTTATAATCACTCAAATTTTCATTAAAGCTTATCCAATTTACAAGATTTACATCAAAGAACAAAGCATCCAATCTTAAAAATTTTTTATTAAAATCATATTTTAAATTAAAATCCAAATTCTCTCGGAGAATATTAAAAATTTCAATATTTCCCTTAGAATAATTTATTTGAAAGCCTTGCTCAAGCAAATCAAAATAACTTGTATGTAATTTTAAAAAACTAAAGTTAATATATCCATCTTCAAGCTCTTTTTTAAACTTACCTTCAAAATAAAAAGTCGAATCAAGAATATTTTTATGACTAACATTGGGATTTAAAACTGCAAGAGAACTAAAATCAACAATAAAACTAAATAAAAAATCATCGTCAATAGTCTTTAATGCAAAACTCTTAATCTGAAATTTCAGAAACTTATCAGAAGATAGTTTAAAATTCATATTAATATCTTCTAAATGCATATGAAGACTATCAAAAAAATTAAACATTTTACCAAATATTGCATGATTAGTACTATCATCATCTAATTTCAATGTACGAGAATGTGCACTCTGGGGGTCAAGAAATTTAAAATCATTTAAATCAAAATTTAAAGTACTTCCCCTTACAAAAATATCTAAAATAATGTTCTTATCTCCTAATAAGAGTTTAAACAAATCCAAATTGACTTTAACAGTATTCATCAATATTGTATCTTTATCATTTAAGCTCAACTCCAGATTATCTATTTTTATTGAAGATAAAAAATAAGGAGCAATTTTATCATATTTGATTTTAAAGCCTGTTTTCGATTCAAGGTAATTCATAATAAAAAATCTAGCAGAATAAACTTGGGCTTGAATAAATAAAATAAAGATTACAAGAATTGATACAAAAACTATCATTGAAAAAATAAAAGATAGAGCAATCTTATTTCTTATAAAAAACAAATTCATATATATATTTATATATATTATATAATACTTAAGTAAGTATCTAATTACTCAAAACATTTAAGGGGACAATTTTTGTGAATAAAATCCTAAAAAATTTCTATTGCATAGAAGGAATCGATGGAAGTGGAAAAACAAGTATAATTCAAAAACTACAAAAACTCTGTAATAACAAACTTAAATATTATTTTACAAAAGAACCATCACAAGGAGTCATTGGAGAATTCATAAGACAGCAACTAACTAATTTTAAAAATCCCTTAAGAAAGGTATCACTAGCATACTTGTATGTAGCAGACAGATATGAACATTTATACAACACAAAGAATGGAATAATAGAAATATTAAATAAAGGTAAAACAAAAGTAATAACCGACAGATATTTATTTTCATCTATAGCATATCAAGGGGAATTGGGATATAAACTAAACAAAGACTTCCCACTTCCTGAAAAACTTTTCTTCATAAAAACAGATCCCGGTATTGCATACAAACGCATTCAAGAAAACAGAATACAAGCTGATCTCTTTGAGTTTGAAGCAGCAAAATTTAAAGAAATTAACTCTAGATATACAGAAATGCTCAAAATTTTTGACGACCTAATTGATATTGTATACATTGAAAACTCAAATGAAGAAGACCTAGAAACAAGTACAAGAAAAATTTTTGATTTAATAAAATTTTAATATAATTAAAACAAAGGCAAGGATACAGAGCATGTTCCATAAAAATTTTTTCATATTATGTCTAATAATATTTTCAATTCTACTCATAACCAATATAAATGCATCATCAAAATTTTTCTATGCTGAACAATGGTATATCATTTTCAACGAACAAATGAAAAAAAATCCCAATAGCTATAAAAGAAATATATTTTTTTTACAAAATGCATTAAAATATCCATTTGGAAATCCAAATTATTCCTTATCAAAAGTAGAAACACGAGAAGAATGGAATAAATATAAACTTCTCTTTAAAATGCATGTAAATTTACTTCTTGTTAAGCAACATCTGTATTTAGGCGATTTATTTGACACAAGACATACATATTTTTATAAAACCCCAAAAAAGAAGGGGATTCTTGAAAACTTAAATAAGTCTACAAATTTTTATAAAATAGCTGCTGAATACTATACAGAAGCTTTAAAGTATCACAAACAATTGCAAAAATATAAATTTACTAAAATGCAAAGCGATGGAATAACAAACTGGGAAGATGAATATCATAGAATTGAGACCAAAGAACTTAACTACTATGATATAATTAAAAGAGAATTAACACGTATTGAACAAACAAAGAAATTCTTTCAAAAAAGACCAAATTATTATTAATATTTTTCTAAAAAATCCACTGATACTCTTTTGAAACAATTACTTTTTGAATATAGTCCTTACTAAGAGAAAATTTATCAATAAGCTCTTTAAGATCTCCCTTACTAAGAATATTACATTCCAATGACAGTGTAATTAAAGCTCTTTCTGCTAAAAAAGGCAATCCTAACAAATTCTCTAAAACTGCAATATCACATTTTCCTCTAGATTCAATCAAAAGAGAATTTTCAAAATTTGAATTCCTCACATTACTGCTCAAATCCATTATTTCTCTCTCAAACAATTTTCTATCACCTTGCGTATACAACAATGCAAAAGGTTTAAGAATGGTAAAAAAATACTCCCTACCAACAAGATAATGATGCCTAGAACATCTTGTAGCATAATTTGGATAAATAGCAGACTCAACAATCTCATCACCACCAACAATTAACAAAGGATCAAAATAAGGTGCAGCTATTTCTTCTCCCTTGTAAAAATAATATCTGTATGTTAAAAAAGATTCATCCATACAATTAACATGCTCACAATAAGCACCAAGACGACAAATCTTATCTGAATATTCTATTAAGAGTTTAGCAGTATTATTAAATATTTCTTTCCTAAAATTATAAAGTAAAGTAGGAAGTATAAATAATACATTTGAATCTAATGCGATTTTATTTAAAATAAAAACCAAGCGTTCATCGTAAAAACAAGTTTCATCAATAATAAAAGTTCCATATTCAGGATTATCATCTATTAATTGGCCTACATCAAAAGAATCACCTGCAAAATCAACTCCATCAATCCTATCACTTCCACCGCCTCTATAAGGAATAACATTTTTAGGATAATCTTTAAACCTTTTCTTATCAAGAATATTTCTAATAAAAAATATATTGGCTCTGTTTCTACGTCCCTTGGTAATGGGATCTAACACTTTAGAAGATTTATTCTTGATAATAAGAGAATCTTTATAAATTTTAGCAGCATATTCTGTCTTACCACTACCCATAGGACCAATTATAAGCATTAAATTTAAATTAGCTTTAAAATCAAAATGACTAATAGACACAATATCATCTAGTTTGGATTTAGTATCTCCACTAACTAAATTAAAATAAAAGCTCATAAAAATAAACTCCAAACACGTTAAAGATTTTTTATACAAATACAAGAGAATCAAAAGGAATAACAAGTTGTAAAGGAGCTCCTAAATACCCTGAAAACAGTCTTTTAACATAAAGCAATAAGACAAACACTCTCTTATCCTTAATATAATTAGAAGCATAAACAAAAATTTCATCATTATCCCTAAAATTAAGTTCATCACCAAGACCATTTGCAAAGACCTTAGCAACTCTATATTCCCTTCCAGAAACTAAACTCAAATTCAAACCCAAAAAAGCTCCCATCAAATTCTTAAAAGAATCACCCTCTATAATACTCTCAATAATATTGTCCGGCCGGTCTTGTGGATACAAATAACTCTCATACTCTTTATTATCTCTTCTATACTTAAATTTAACCATAGATTTTTTTTGCAAAATATAATATTGAAGATCTCTTAAGCTATTAAATTTCAAAGAATCAACACTAAGAATAGAATCCCCACTCCTTAAGCCCCCAATATCTGCAGGAGAATTAGGAGCTACATATGATATCTCTAAATCTTTCAAACTTTCAGAAAAAGTAAATCCCAACCACTTATTTCTTAAAATTCCACCTCCATACATAAATGGTAAAACCTTTAAAACCCATTTTGAAGGTATAACGAAATTAAGACCTTGAGAATGTAAAATTCCAGCAAATGTAAGTCCAACTAACTCACCACTTTCATTTACCACAGGTCCACCGGAATTTCCCTGATTAATGGCAGCATCAATTTGATAAGAATCGCCAACAGATAATAAATTTCTATTCTGCCCAGAAATTATTCCTGATGTAATAGTTTTCTCAAAACCCATAGGAGAACCCATGGCATAAATTCTATCTCCAATATTAATATTCGAAGAATAATGCAAATTAAATTGATGCTCTAATTTAAAAGATACCTTAATTAAAGCAAGATCCATTTCCTTTGAATAAGAAATGACTGTTGCGGGGAGTTTTTCACCCTTGCCTCTTGGAAGTCTTACATAAAGATTGGAAATCCCATTATAATTATTATCAACTTGAGAACTAATTACATGATAATTGGTCAAAGCATATCCTTTAAGACTATCAACAACAAAAGCAGAGCCTAATGCAATATTTGGCAACCTATGACCGTTTAAAATTTTAGTACCCATATCCACCCAAACTGTTAAAACAGCCGTATCAAGCAAAACATTTCTCAGAGGAGATTTTTCATTAATAACAAAATCTTGCAAAGAATCAAAAGTATTATCCAATGAATAATATTTTGCAAAGAAACTCGCAAGCATTGGGTCCTTGCGTTTTACACTCTCAAGATGCTTTAAAATTAATTGTTCTCTACTCTCAGCAAGCATCATACCAAACAAATTTAAAGTTTCAAGCTTAAAGAGTGCTTTATCATAATTTCCTTCCTTACAAAATTTAATATATTCATTTTGAATCCCGGTTAAAGCTTTATTTCTTAAGCCTAGAATACCTTGATCCATTTCAAAACCATTATTTCTTAGATTATAATAACTTGAAAGAGCAATCTCAAAATTATTATCTTCAATATGTTTATTTATGCTTTTAGATGGTATATAATAAATTTGTTTGTCATCTATGTCTTTTATTGTGTTGCATGAAAAAATTAACATAAAAATAATAAAAATTTTTCTATGCATCAATAACTCTCAAAAGCTAATTAATGTTATGATAGACATCAAAACTATCATCTAAAATAACTTTCTTAACTTTCAAAACTCCTTTATCATAAATTTCAATATAATTGAATTTCTCAGACCCATTAATTTTTCTATAAATTGAAACCAAATTCCCAGAAGAGTAATTCTTCACTTCAATAATATCAGAATTATTAAAAGTTTTTTTCTCTATTAAATTTTTTTGAATATCTAAAACAGAAACTCGTTTTGGATTTAAACTTAACATACTGGGAAGAAAAATTTCTGGAACATTAGCTATTAAAAACTCATTAATACCTACATAATCAAAGTTGTAATTAAAATAATTATCAAAAATTTCATACCGAAAAGAATCTAAAGCAAAAGTATATACATGTTTTTTATCTGAATAATCAATCTCAATCATATTGACATAAGGATAAACAGAATAATTAACCTTATAACCAAGCAAAGCATTTTCATAACGAACAGGGACTTTATCTTTGAAATAAACTTTATTAAAATACTTTTCACCTAAGTTTAAATCCATAGAATAGTCCACTATTTTTGAAAAAAAACTTACCAAAACTCCATTCTCAAATACTGCGGCATTATTTTTGTCATCTACAAAATACATACCGGTCAAATCCTTATAATGACTTAAAAATTCATCTCGTATACTAGGATCTCTTAAGAGATCATAAAACATTTTATATTCACCTATCATTTTTGGAGGGGCTTTTTTAAAAAACATATAAGCTTCATCAGGTGTCAAGAGTCTATATTTAAGCAAATACGTACTCTGAAGACCGTTTAATTTTTCGCTCTTATTTTTTAAAAAAGTAAATAAAGCAACAGAATTAACCTCATTTAATGTTGTATTTCTAAAAATAAAATCAATATTATCACTACTAAAAAAAGAATCTTCTTTTAATTTAAGTTTACCAAAAAGACTTGGAAAAAATTTATCTTCTTTTAAAAACCATTTAAAAAACCTCAAATCATCACTATACATAGCAAAAGAGTCGGCTAACACTTTACTAAAACTTCCCTTAAAATCCCCAAGTTTACTGGAAGCTTCAAGTCTCATGTAAATCAAGTCTTTATCACTTTGCAGATCCCCATACAACTTATCATAAATAGTAATAATTTCCCTGTTTTTATCAATATCCTCATTTTGACGTAGAATCAATGAAAAATATTGATAATACAAATCTCTAGGCTTTACAAACGTAAAATTATTAATATCTATTGCTGATCTCAACAAATAAATTTTATCCAACAGAGAAATATCATTTCTCAATGAAAGTTCATAAAGAGAATCTGAGTTTCTTAAATTAAACTCAAGAGAACCATAAAGCATATCAAGCCCCCTTTGAGTACCATCAAAATCTTTAGCCTCAATAAAAAGAATGTCTGATATATCTTTGTCTCTATGATTTAAACTAGCATTTAAATCATTCAAGCTTACTAAAAAGAAAAACAGAAACATAATTTTCAAGATAACCATAAGACCCCTTCAAAATTTTATTTACCCATTGACTGTCTCCAGTTTAGACTCTCTTAAACTTTTCTCATGCTCACTCTCAACAATTTCAAATCCTAAAAGCTCTCTTACTTCATTATCTGTCAAAGTTTCTCTTGCAACCAAAGCTTCTGCAAGCTTAACTAACTGATCTTTATGGTTCATCAAAATATCTGAAGCTTCTTTTAAACATCCTTCAAGAATCCTCTTAACTTCCCTGTCTACTCTATCAGCAGTATGCTCAGAATATGCTCTTGACTTAGAAAATTCTTTTGGAAGAAAAATTGGAGCTTCATCATCCACTAAAAATATTGGACCTACATCTTCCCCCATACCCCATTCTGTAACCATTTTTTTTGCCAAATTAGTAGCTTGCATCAAATCATTTTGCACACCAGCTGTAGTAAAACCCAAATTAATCTGCTCACTAGCATAACCACCATAACATATCTTAATCTTATCAAGAATCTGATTTTTATTTATTGAAAGCCTATCCTCCTTAGGAAGAGAAAAAGCAACTCCAAGAGCTCTACCTCTAGGAATAATAGTAACCTTATGTAAAGGATCAGCATATTCAAGATAATAATGAAGCAATGCATGTCCTGCTTCATGATAAGCTGTTTCAAGTTTCTGTCTATCAGTAATAGTCATAGACTTTTTAGCAACACCCATTAATATTTTATCCCTAGCTTCTTCCAAATCATGCATAAGAATCTCAGATTGATCATTCCTTGCAGCAATTAAAGCACCCTCATTAATCAAATTTGCAAGATCAGCACCACTAACACCAGGAGTAGCTCTTGCTATTACATGCAAATCAATTTCTTTTGAAAGTTTAGTCTTTTGAGCATGTATATTCAGTATTGCTTCTCTCTCCTTAATATCAGGAAGCGTCACGGTTACTTGCCTGTCAAACCTCCCAGGTCTAAGCAAAGCAGAATCAAGAACGTCAGGCCTATTTGTTGCTGCCATCACAATTACATTAGTATATGTCCCAAAACCATCCATCTCGACTAATAACTGATTAAGAGTTTGTTCTCTCTCATCATGACCACCACCAAGGCCAGCTCCACGACTTCTTCCAACAGCATCAAGTTCATCAATAAAAATTATGCAAGGAGCATTTTTTCTTGCATTGTCAAACAAATCTCTAACACGACTTGCTCCAACCCCTACAAACATCTCAACAAAATCAGAACCTGACATATGAAAAAAATTTACACCCGCTTCACCTGCAACTGCTTTGGCAAGCAAGGTCTTTCCTGTCCCAGGGGATCCTACTAAAAGAACACCTTTTGGAATCCTTGCACCTATCTTTTCAAATTTCTTAGGGTTTTTAAGAAATTCAACTACTTCCCTAAGTTCCTGCTTAGCTTCTTCTTGCCCAGCAACATCTTTAAAGGTAACTTTATTCTTTCCTGCCTCATACTTTTGAGCATTGCTCTTTCCAAATGAAAAAACCTTGCCTCCACCACCCTGAGTTTGACGAAATATAAAGAAAAAGAAAATAAAAAATAATATCCATGGCAAAGTTTGAAGAATAACACCAATTAAAGATGACTGACTCTTTCCAGAACTTACCTCAACTCTCTTTGCTTTAAGCTCAGAAAGCAGATTGATATCAAAATAAGGAATACTAGTAGAGAAATAAGATTTTCCTAAATTTGAATTTTTGACAATAAATTGAATTTGACTTTTATCAATTATTATAGCTGATTCAATTAAACCACTATCTAAATAAGTTTGAAATGTACTATAAGGCACGTTTTTATAATTTTCTCCGCCACGTATAAAATAAGACATGAATATTGCTAAAACTAAAAAGACTATAACAAGAACCAAAATCCAATTCTTATTTTTCTTTTTGTTATTAGATTTACCATTATTATTCAAATTATTATTGTTAATATTCATTCCTTTAAAAATCCTCCGAACAAAGATATATTAATTTTTTTAAGAATACTCTTATCACTCCACATTAAGTTTAAAGTATTTAAATCAATAATGCCAATTACCTTATCATCTAACACTAACAACATTAAATAAAGTGGATTATATCTTACAAACTTAGAAAAGAACTTCTTTGATTGTAACTTACTTTTAAAAAATCTATGCCTAAACTCATAAGAACAACATCTCAATGTTAGTATAGAATTATCTTCACACTCCAAATATTCTAACAAAATCTTACCTAAAGATAAACTATGATATTCATTAAGTCTTAAGAAAAAATCAAAAGGCTCATGCATCTCTTCAGATTTTCTAAAGATAAGGTTAATCTTATCTTGACGTTTTTCCAAAAAAAAATCATTGGTTTTAAGTAATATTTTACTTTTTTTATTAACAAGATTTACCCTAAAAATCTCACCTAAAGTGCCATATGACAAATTTGACACAATGCCTTCTGAATTTAAAATCTTAAAAATACTCCTAAAAACCAAATACTTTGGCAGCCTGAAAAAAGTCATAGCATCAAAAGAATAATAATAATTACCCTTACTAGGAGGAAGATAATCTTCTTTATCAAAATAATCTACAAGCTCACCTGAAAAATCAGATATTCTTTTCAAACCCCTTTCATATCCCTTAAAAATCTTCTTAATAACTGGCATAAGATTATTTCTAATTCTATTTCTTAAATACAAATCTTCACGGTTAGTACTATCAACAGAATAAACAATATTATTCAAAGAAAGAAATTTTTCAATATCCTCTCTTGATACCTCAATTAAAGGTCTAATAATATTGCCATTGATAACTGGAATACCAGACAATCCATCCAAAAACGAGCCTTGAAAAAATCTCATTACCAAAGTTTCAAATTGATCATTTTGATTATGAGCAAGAGCAATATAACTTGCCCCATTTTCTATAAAAGATTCTAACAAAGCATCATAGCGATATTTTCTAGCCAACTCCTCAACTGACATACCAAGCTGCCTAGACTTTCTCTTTATATCAACACTACATCTCTTTATTTGAAAAGTAATACTATAAAAATTACAAAACTTTTTTATATGTTCTATTTCCAGATTTTGCTCGAAATCTGATCTTATATAATGCGCAAAATAAAGTGCAACAATATTATTATTTAAATATTCCTTTAAACTCAATAACAAGGTAGTAGAATCTGCCCCCCCAGAAAAAGCAACGATTACTTTTTCTTTGGTTAAAGAATTTTTAAAGTAAAAACTTTCTATTTTTGTTAAAATATTATTCCAAAACATCAAAAACTACTAGAATTAATAGTCGCAATTTTATTCTCAAAATTACACTCATCAATACTTAATATCTCTTCACTTAAAAAATTAAATACATTTTTAATACGCTTAAGCTCACTATCGCTAAACTTTGCAAGAACAAAATCTCTAAGACTAGATTCATTATTATTTCCAACTCCAATATAAAGTCTACTATATTTAGTACTTCCAAGGCTCCCAGAAATAGAACGAAGTCCATTATGCGTAGAAGTACCCCCTACCTTTCTAAGTTTACACTTTCCCAAAGGTAAATCAACATTATCAACTACAATCAACAGATTAGTCATTTTCATATAAAATCTAGCAAAAACAGAAGGAAAAATATTACCACTCAAATTCATATAAGTTAAAGGTTTAATTAAAACTATCCGTTTATTCTCAAAATTAAAATCAGAGTATTCATAATTTTTTACCTTTTTCAAAGAGAGACCATGCTTTACAACCAATTTATCTATAAGCCCAAAACCAACATTATGTCTAGTATGAAAAAAATTAGACCCGGGATTACCCAGGCCAACTATTAACAAATCCATATTTTTTTATTTTACAAGCAAAATAGACAAATTTTCATCCTCTTCAGCAAGTTTCACATTCTCAGGAAGTACAATATCCTTAAAAGTTATTTGATGTCCCTTCTTAACAGGCGTTAAATCTACTTCAACAAATTCTGGCAAATCTAAAGGCAATGCCTTAACTTTGATTTTAGTCCGAAGCACACTTAAAGTACCACCTTCCTTAACACCAATAGAAGCCCCTACAAATTTAATTGCAATATATCTTTCAATATCTCTATTCCTATCAACCTCATAAAAATCAACATGATAAATAAGTCCCTTAGTAATATTTTCGCTCACATCCTTAATAAAAACACATCTCTCGACTTTTCCGTCACTTAAAATTAAAACAGTATTATCTGTAAATTTTGCAAATCTCTTATTAAATTCATTACTTGCAATTTTGATATGCAGGACATCACTTTCTTTTCCATACACAACAGCTGGTATCTCAGATTTTGCGCGTATTCTACGAGCACACAAAGAACCAAAATTTAATCGACTTTCATATTTTAAAATCCTACTACTATCCACAATGCAACTCCTAACCTAATATAAAATACTGGGACGGAAGGATTCGAACCCTCGAATGCCTGGACCAAAACCAGGTGACTTACCACTTGTCCACGTCCCAAATACTTAATTATCCATAAGTCAAAAGGATACAAAATACAATACACTTTGTCAATAATATTTATTAGCCTAATTCAAGTTCAAGACTTGAAGGATTTTCCTTCACATATTCTTTAAAAATAGCACTTTGCAAAATCTCTCTAAAATTTTGATTAATAGGATGTACAATGTCTTTATACTCTCCGACCTTAGTTCTTCTATTAGGCATAACAATAAAAACACCTTTTTGCCCCCTAATAACCCTGATATTATGCAAAACTAAACAATCATCAAAAGTAACTGTCACATATGCCAATAGCTTCGAACCGGGATTTTTATTATCAACTCTCCTAATTCTTACGTCTGTAATATTCACTCCTAGGCCTCCCTAAAATACATGTTTTAAATCTAGAATATTTTTAATTTTTTGTAAATAATTCTTGCGATATTTTTATTTTTTTTAATTAAATAACTCTCAAGGATAAATAATTTTTCCCTGATCCCATATCTTTTCAAGTTCATAATATTCTCTGGCCTTTTCACTCATTAAATGTACAACTAACCCTTCACATGAAATAATTGTCCAATCATGAACAAAACCTTTACCCTGAATACAATAATTAAAATCCTTTTCCTTAAAAAATGTTATTAATCTTTCGGCATACAAAGCTTCCATTTGCTTAAATGATGAACATGAAACAATAATAAAAAAATCAGCCCAATTACAAACAGAACCAACATTAATACCTAAAACATCAATTCCGCCAAAATCAGATATAATCTTACATAATTTCTTAACATCATCTATTTTTAACATATCTTCCATCAAAATCATCTCCCAAAATGATTATTACATCAGGACTCATATCAGGCACATCAAGTCCTAAAGTATCTACACGAAACTCAGAAATTGGTTTAATGTTTCTTGCTCCAATTACATCCCCAACCTTAATGGCGATCTCTAAATTATCTGAATTATTTATTATCAAAGTATGAGAATAATTATGCCTATCTGCATTACCAAACCTTACAACCTTAAATTTTAAAGATTTAAAAATATCCGCCGCATTCCTTGCAAGTCCAGCAGTCTTAGTGCCATTTAAAACAATAACTTTAATCACCTCTTCATTTCTAGTTTCACCCATTAAATCTCTATTTAAATTTTCTATCGATTCCTTAAGAACCGCTCCCCCATAATAAGGAAAAACAACTTTTATTAAATTATCATTATTATCCTTAAATGTTTCCTCTTGCCCTTTAATATTGATAAAAATAAATTTCTCATTATTTATTTTATAATTAGCAAGAATATATTTAAACACAGTTTCAGAAAGATCCGTATCTAACATGAAATACATTTTAGAAAAATAATCATACTCTTCTTTAAAATCAGAAAATTGTGTCAAGATTTTCTTAAAAAATTCCTTAAAAAACTCAAATCTTTCATCGTAAGAAGAAATATCTCTGAAATAACTTAAATAATCATAAGATTTATCCCCATCAAAAACAGAATTACCAGAAGGTATTAATATAGGACGTACTAAACTGTATATTTTAACAGGATTTTTAACAAGAAGACGAACTCCACCAATATAGTCAACAAATTTCACAAAATTACTCTTTTTAAAACAAATATAATAATCGGGTTCATGATTCAACTGTCTAGATACTTTAGACAAAAATTCATTAAAGCTATTCTTTTTATATAAATCTTCAAACCAAGATACATTTCCCTTTAAATCCTCATAACCTGTATAAACAGGAATATCTAAAAATCCAACATTTCCTGTTTTTATATTAATAAAAATCTCTTGCATACTTAAAAGATTGTCATTATCATCTTCTATAAGAAATAAAAAACTAATATTACTCTTAGTATTCAATTCAAAATATATTTGCTCTCTTTTAGAACTATCAACAAAAAAAATCACAATACCAAGAACTATTAAAATAATTAAAACTAAAAAAAATAATTCTTTTCTCAATTATTTACCTTTAACATATAAATTATTACTCTTAATATATTGCAAAACATCAAAGGGAAGCAAATAATCGACAGGTAATCCTTGCTCAATTCTACTTCTAATTTCTGAAGAAGAAATAGAAAATATTCTATTATCAATATAGGTATGTTTAAACCGACTAACTAATCTTTCACTGTAAATTCTGTGAACCACCACAAGATTAACAGAGTCGATTATTTTTTCTGGATTTTTCCATGAATCAAAACTCTCAAAAAGATCATCTCCAATTACCAAATAAATATCATCATGAACATATTTATTCCTAATACAAGCAATGGTATCAACAGTATAAGTTATTCCGCCATTTATAATATCGCATTCATCGATAAACATATTATTTTCATGTTGTACGGCCAACTTAAGCATCGCAATTCTATCTTTAACACTAATATTTTCAACACACTTATGAACAGGTTTATGAGTAGGAATGAATAGTATTTTATCAACATTTAAAAAATGCTCTATCTCTTTTGCTAAAAACATATGCCCAACATGAACAGGATTATAAGTACCACCCAATATTGCTATTCGCATAAATCTCCCATGTTATACATTTAATTTACTACATTAATTAATGTCTGAACAATATTAATTTTGAACTTCTAAAAAAACAATAACTTTAAATCCTCGATAAAGCAAAAAGTTCATTAACAAGCTCATCTATTCCCCTATTATCATAAATAGAAATTCCTAAAACTTTTTCGCCATCCAAAGCTCTTTTTAACTGATTAAAATTTTCAATAGCACCTTCTAAATCAAGTTTATTAGCAACAATTATTCTCTTCTTACTTGAAAGGCCAACATCATACACACTAAGCTCATTAACAAGAATGCTATAAGTACTCATAAAGTCATTACTGGCAACATCAATCAAAAAGACCAAAATTTTGGTCTTTGAAATATGTCTTAAAAATTCAAAACCAAGACCCATCCCTCGACTTGCACCCTCAATTATCCCAGGCACATCAGCAATTACCAAATCCTCATAAGAGGACTTCAAAACACCAAGATGCGGAACTTTAGTAGTAAAAGGATAATTTCCAACCTTTGACCTTGAAGCAGTTATCGTAGAAATAAGAGAAGATTTACCTGCATTAGGCAGCCCAACAAGTCCAATATCAGCTATCAATACTAATTCAAGACGTAAATCCAAAGTAGTACCAGATTCTCCAGGTTGAGCAAACCTTGGTGTCCGTTTTGTAGAACTTTTAAAATTTACATTTCCAAGGCCACCTCTTCCACCCTTTAAAGCAATAACTTCATCATCAAAGTTCTGAAGCTCAAACAACATAGAATCAGTAAAAACATCATAAACACGGGTATTGGGGGGAACAAAAATAACTAAATCTTCACCAGAAGCCCCACTTTTCCTAGAACCCATCCCAGGCTTACCATTATTAGCAGCAAGCTTTTGACCATTTTTATAAAAAGATAAGGTTTTAAGATCTGGCTTAACCTTAAAGACTACATTTCCACCCCGACCTCCATCACCACCATCAGGACCTCCTTTGGCTTTAAATCTTTCACGCAAAAAAGAAACACATCCTGCACCCCCACTACCTGAAGACACAGTTATGTTTAAAGAATCCTTAAATGTATGCAAATCAACCTCAACTATAACAATATTAAATAATATTTATATATTTTCGGCCCTTAGAAGTTTTAAACTCTACTACACCATCCTTTAATGCAAATATTGTATGATCTCTGCCAAGTCCAGAATTTTTGCCTTTATGAAATTTTGTACCTCTTTGACGTACAATTATTTCTCCAGATCTCACAAATTGCCCACCACTTCTCTTAACACCAAGCCTCTTAGATATAGAATCTCTTCCATTCTTAGAACTACCACCACTTTTACTTGTTGCCACTAGTTTCCTCCAAAATCAATTTAATATCACAAGGATATTCAAAGCACAAATCCTTTACACCTTGTATTAAAAATTTACTATAATAAAAAAGATTCTGTCTATCCAAATCTTCAAAAAAAGCCTCAAATTCTAAACAACCTCTTAAAGAATTGTCCACAGTAAAATCTTCTTTCTCACAATCAAGAACACTTAAAAAAGTCCTTAAAATAAAAGAAAAGGAAGAACAAACTATATTAATATGATTATTCCCTTTAGCATGTCCATTGGCTAAAATATAAATAATTATATCATTACGGGTCTTTATTAAAACATTAATCACTAACTAACAACTATATCATCAACCAAAACATAAGAATAGGATTGACGATGGCCGACCTTTCGCTCACTTGACTTTCTTCTTCTATATCTGTAAGAGATAACTTTTTTATCTTTTTTATTTTCTATATAAGTACATTTTACACAAGAACCTAAAACATAAGGTTTTCCTATCTTTACATCTCCATCCTTGTTTACAAGCATTACACTGCTAAATTCTATTTTATCACCTTCACTAGCTCTAATTTTATCTATCTTTAACATCTCTCCCATAATAGCCTTGTACTGCTTACCCTTTATTTCCAACAACGCATACATCACAATCACCTCTCAATGTTCAGCTAAGTATTATAAATTTAATGAACTTTAAAGTCAATTATTTAAGCTCAATTAACTTATTTAATCTCTCTCAATTAATAACACAAATTATTTATTAAATAACTATCAAAAATACTTAACAAGAGAATTCAAACTATATTCCCGTAAAGCATCTTTACCATTCATACTCACAAGTTCAATAAAACAAAAGATATCAGATACCACCCCACCCGACTTTTTAAGCAACATAGCGGCTGCTTTCAAAGTGCCTCCGGTAGCTAAAATATCATCAACTAACAAAATATTTGAATGTTGTTTAACATCATCTTTATGTATTTCAATACTGCTAAATCCATATTCAAGATTATATTCCTCTCTTAAGACTTGCCTTGGAAGTTTACCTTCTTTTCGAATTAACAAAAGAGGCAATCCCATTTTTAAAGCCAAAGGCGCACCAATAAGATAACCTCTTGATTCAATAGCAGCAATGTAATCGATGTTTCTTGATAAATAAAAAGCATGTGCATCTTCAATTAAAGATTTATATGCTTCTGCTTTGAGTAAAACATTAGTAATATCATAAAAAAGTATACCTTCCTTTGGAAAGTTAGGTACTTTCATAATAAACTTATCATAATATTCCGTTTTATCTTTCATTAAGATTTCCCACAAAAAATTAAATATTTATTCTTTTATTTTTCCGCTACAGGGGGGTTTGGCACTATGCCTTCTACATCTAATTTTGGAATCTCATCTTCATTAGCTCTTGTCCAAATCTTACTTCTACCAAAAATCCATACCTTACCCTTGGTAATAAGATTACCCGTTTTTGGATCTACCCTCATTTCAGAAGTATAAATTTTACCATTCTTAGGATCAATAATCTTACCCTTATCCCACTTGCCAGAAGACTTAATATATTTAAGCCCCCACATAAAATCAAGACCTTCGGTACTTAAATGTTCAAAACCTACAACCCTATAACCAGAAGGATCATTAATATCATGCACCTTCCCATCTTTTATTACATTTAAAATTCTACCATAGACTTTATCATTATACTTATAAACATAAATTACAGAATTTTTAACATTCGTAGTACCATCATATCCAACCCAATATCCTAAAACCTCACTACCGTCTTTTTTATTGTCTGTTTTTTCAGACTCTGCAAATGCAAAAAACGAAAAATAAAATAAAAGAATAATTCTCAATACATTCTTATCCATATAAACTCCTAAAATTAACATCTGAGCCAACAATTTAAATAGATCATGACAAAGAAAGATTATACATTTATTTCATACTTTTTGCAAAAGGAATAATTTACTTACATAATTTAAATTACTCAATACAAATTGATAGTTCAATCTTAGAAAATCAAAATACACAAAACAATAAAGAAATCAAAATTGATATATACTAATTTTAGTGATAATATATAGTATATATCGATGATAAATAATGAGGTTTTATGTGGTAAGAGGTATTTATACTGCTGCCAGCGGAATGATGGCACAAAGACACAGATTAGATGTTATTGCGAATAATTTAGCAAATATTGACCTTACGGGATACAAAAAAGATTTATCTGTTCAAAAGGCATTTCCCGAAATGTTAATTAGGCGAATTAATGATGATGGTCTTTACAAATTTCCCAAAGGATACCTGGAGACAGCACCTGTTATTGGCAAGCTTGGTACAGGAGTTGAAGAAAATGAAATCTATACTTCTTTTGAACAAGGACCACTAAAAATAACTGGGAATCCTCTTGACTTAGCATTAACTGATGAGGGCTTTTTTGTTGTTCAAACACCAGAAGGAGAGAGATATACAAGAAACGGTTCTTTCATACTCGGAGCAGAAGGCATACTTATGACAAAAGATGGATATCCTGTAATTGGAGAGAAGGGATACATATATCTAAAAGATAATAACTTTAAAATAACAGCTCAAGGACAAATATTTCATAATTCAACATTTGAAAGAAATCCCAAAAAACTTGTAAGTGAATATGAAAATTCATGGGAAAACTATGAACTCCTTGACAACTTAAAGATTGTAAATTTTGAAAAAACAAGATTTCTACAAAAACAAGGAAGTTCACTCTGGAATAGTACAGAAATATCTGGACAAGCTAGAAATATCGAAATAAATTCAAGACCTAAAATTGAAACTGGTACTTTAGAAGGCTCAAATGTAAATGCCATCAATGAAATGGTATCAATGATTACAGTTAACAGGGCCTATGAAGCAAATCAAAAAACAATACAAACCGAGGATTCACTTCTTGGTAAATTAATTAACGAAATTGGAAAATTTTAAGGGGATTAGCTTATGATGAGAGCACTCTGGACAGCAGCCAGCGGAATGAAAGCACAACAATATAACGTGGATACAATTGCCAATAATCTTTCAAATGTAAACACTACAGGATTTAAAAAAATAAGAGCCGAATTTGAAGATCTAATATATCAAACACAAAAAAGAGCAGGTACTCCTGCAACTGAGGATACAGTAAGTCCCCTTGGCAATCAAGTTGGACACGGAACAAAAGTATCAGCAACACACAGAATCTTTGAACAAGGCAATCTGCAAGCCACTAATTTGAAAACTGATGTTGCAATTGAAGGTGATGGATTTTACAAGATTCTCTTACCAGACGGCACTTACGGATACACCAGAGATGGTTCATTCAAAATCGACGCAAACGGAGATCTTGTAACAAGTCAAGGATACAAATTATTGCCTGAAATATCCTTTCCTGAAGAATATATAAAAGATTCTATTATAATATCTCAAGAAGGAATAATATCTGTAAAAGTTGATGGAAGCCCTGATCCAATTGAACTTGGTCAAATGGAAATTGCAAGATTTGTAAACCCAGCAGGTCTCAATGCAATTGGAAACAATATATTTAAAGAAACCATTGGTTCTGGAGAAGAAATATCAGGAACACCAGGAAGTAGTGGAATGGGTAGGCTAAGACAAGGCATCCTTGAAATGTCAAACGTATCAATTGCAGAAGAAATGGTAACAATGATCGTTGCGCAAAGAGCTTATGAGATAAACTCAAAAGCAATTCAAACCTCAGATAATATGCTAGGAATTGCAAACAACTTAAAAAGGTAGTGAAAACACTCAAAAATAAATTTATATTCTATCTATTTACAATAAATTTATCACAAATAATGCCTTATGATACCTGTTTTACAATATCTCCTAGTAAAACATATTTTTTCTCAAAAGAATACTCAAAAATGTGCAATGATAATAACTTATCACAAATTTACATAAGCCCACATCTTAAGCAAAAGCAAATAATATTTGAAATGATTAGCCATATCACAAAGAATCTAGCAAGCAAAAACATTTACATATTACAATTCAGTTTTGATGAATCAGAGATCAATATAGAAGATAAATTTTCCACCGATATAAAATTTAAGGCAATAAAAAGTATATCATATAAAAATATACCAATACAAAAAACTTTGGTTTATTATACAAAAAAATTTGAAGACTATAAGAAACATAATAAAGTAAATATGTATATTGACATAATAGAACCAATCGTATTTGCAAAAACAGATTTAAAGACGGGCCAAAGCTTAAATGAATATAATGTTTATTTTAAATATCAAATAAACACAACTAAAAACAACGAAACGCTAAGCCTAAACGAATTAAACCAAAGTAACTATATGGTATTACAAGATATAATCAAAAATGAAGAGCTTAGGCTAAATAAAATACAAAAACAACAATAATACCATATTCAAACATATAAATTCCCAATTCTGTTATTAGCTTTACTAATCGATTATAATGACAAAAAAATTATAGGAAATTTTCTCTTTATTTTATAATTAAGCTTTAAATTGTCAAGTAAACCCAAAGAAAAAATGAATAAACTAAAAGCAATTGCAATAATATTAAAATAAAGGTAAACTATATTGCCATACAAAAGGAACAAAATCATGAAACTATTGATAATGCTAACCATCTTAAACTTAAAAATAGTCCTAAGCTCATTCGCACAAGAAAATCAACCTTTAAAAAATTTTGCTAATGAAAATAGCACTATAAATCAAATAAGTGAGCAAATAAAATTAAAAAATATCGCTGAAATTAAATCTACAGGTTCATATACGTTAACAGGAATTGGAATAGTAGCAGGCCTTGCTGATAAAGGAGATTCTCTAAAGAGAAAAGACATTTTAAATAAGGCTTTAAATAAAATTGGCATAAATGAAATAGATCTAACAAACATAGGAAGCAAAAACATCGCATTAGTAAGCACAACAGTCAAAATAAATGGAAACATAATTAAAGGTGTAAATCACAATGTTTACATAGCATCAATGCTAGATTCAAAAGACTTAACAAATGGTATACTTTTAAGAACAGAACTGAAAGATAAAGAAGGGAAAGTACTAGCAACAGCCTCAGGTCCAATAATAACTAACGAAAAATCAAAAGGTACAGGATATATACTAAACGGAGCAACAATACATGAGAATAAAAACTATACAAATTACAATATAATTCTTAAAAAAGAGGATTATATCTTAGCAGATTCAATAAGTAAAAAACTAACAAGTAAAAACATAAAAAATAATATAAAATCAGGAAATATCATAGAAATTGAGATCAACGAAATTGGATTGCTAGGCGAAATTGAAGAAATAGAAATAAAAACTATGCCTAAAGTTCTAATAAGTGAACAAAACAAAATCATTATAGCAAGTACAAATGCAGAAATAGGACCCCTTATATTTTTAATTGAAAGAAACGGGGAAAACTTATTTAGTAACAGAAGCAATGAAAAAATAAAAATAGAAATACAAAAGATGAAAATAAATGAATTTATATCAAAAAATTCAAATATGCTTAGCAATGAAGAATTAATAAAAGTAATTAAGGCAGCTAAAAAAATTAATAAATTACATGGGGAATTAATTCTGGAGGAATAGATATGACAAGTAAAATCAATTTACAATGCTTAGAAACAAAAAATCAAACAAAACAGGTAAAAATTCTAAAAGACAAAATAGAAAAAACAAATCAGCACAAAAATGACAACAAACTCTATGAAGCTGCACTAGAATTTGAGTCAATCTTTATAAATCAAATGCTCAAGAGCATGAAAAATTCTTTAAAAAAAGAAAATAATCTAATTAATGGGGGTCAAACAGAAGAAATTTTTGAAGATATGCTCTATTCAGAAAGAGCAAAACAAATAGCCAAATCTAAAAGTTTTAGACTTGCTGATTTAATTTATAACCAAATAGCAGAAGTAAATAACTTTAGAAAATAGTTCATATTTAATAAAAAATATTAATTATTTTCTAAGTTGGCATGATTTTTGCATCACATCAAAAAGAGAGAGGAATGTTGATACGCAAATTTCAAAAATGGGAGAAGTATTGTGAATATATTTAGCAATGAAGATTTAAACATATACTTAAAATCCGTAAGAGAACACAGACTGATAACTCACGAAGAAGAAATTGAACTTGCAAAACAAATTAAACTAGGAGACCTGAAAGCCAAAAACAAAATGATAAATGCCAATTTACGTCTCGTCTTAAAAATAATTAAAAGATATGCTGGCAAAGGATTAAAAGTTGAAGACTTAATACAAGAAGGAAATCTAGGTTTAATTAGAGCAGCTGAAAAATATGATCCAAGTAAGAACACCAAATTTTCAACTTACGCCTCATTTTGGATTAAACAATCGCTTCAAAGAGCATTAAATACCAAAACCAGACTTGTAAAGGTACCATACAGAAAAGAAAATTTAATACTCCAAATAAATAAATATCTCATGGAAGAAGAAAAATCACCAAAAAAAGAAGACATAATGGAAAGATTTAACTTAACAACTGCTCAATATATAAAAATCATTCCCTATCTTGAAAAAGAATATTCCCTTGATAAAAAGATCGAAGGTTCAGAAAATTCTACGCTACTAAACCTCTATGAAGACAATTCTTTTAATCCTGAGAGTACCCTTGAACAAAATTCAACATTAAAACATCTCAATCACATACTAGAGACCAAACTAAATGAAAAGGAAAGATACATCATAATAAAAAGATATAACTTAGACAACAGTGATAAAAAAAGCACCTTAAAAGACATTTCCAATGAACTTGGAATCTCCTCAGAAACCGTTAGACAAATTGAAAAAAGAGTACTAAAAAAACTCAAAGAAGAACTTTATCAATAAACGTTGACTTAATACCAGATTTTGATATAATGAGAAGCTACTGGACATGAGTATTCACAATGTTTCTATTTTTCTAAAGAAACATAAATTAAAAATCACAATATCATTTGTTATTATTACATCTTTTGTCTCAATAATCATGCTATTTTCTAGCCTTGTATATATAAAATCAAATGCAAAAAAATTCAATCTAAACTTTAAGAACAAATTAGCAAAAATTAAAAAAGAAAATTTAATAAAAATACAAAAAAATTTAAAACCTACATTTTATCTCATAATTGATGATGTTGGCTATGACGAATTTATGTTAGACGAATTTATAAAAATTGACTTAAACATCAATTTTTCAATTATTCCCTTTTTACCAAAATCAATGGATTTTTATAACAAACTAGCAAGTAAAAATAAAATTATAATGATTCATTTACCAATGCAATCAAAATATAAAAATTCAATAGAAAAATTTCACATAAACATTAACGATAATGAATTTGCAATACGAACAAAAATTGAAAAAACATTTCAAACATACTCCAATGCAAAGATCATGAATAATCATATGGGAAGTCTTATTACTGCAAATGAAAATATAATGCAAATTATTCTAATCAAACTTAAAGAAGAAAATAGATACTTTTTCGATAGCCTAACTACGCAAAAAAGCATATCCGCAAAAATTGGTAAAAAAATTGGGATTATAGTAGAGCAAAGAGACATATTTCTTGATAACAAAGATAACGAAAAAGCCGTAATTAAAGCACTTGAGAGAGCAAAACAAATAGCTAGAACAAAAGGAATTGTTAAAGTAATAGGACATATTTGGTCAAAAAATACTCTTAAAATACTCAAACAAGAAGCAGTAAACCTAAATAAAGAATTTGAATTTAAAAATTTAATCAACCTTTATAAAAGAGAGGAAAACAATGAGAGTGCTTGGAATAGAGACTTCATGCGATGATTGCTGTGCAGCTATAGTAGAAGATGGTGTTAAGATTTTAAGTAATATCAAGCTTAGTCAAAAAGAACACAAAAAATATTATGGTGTAGTTCCAGAGATTGCCTCAAGGCTACACACGGAATTTATCATGTCTGTTTGTCAACAGGCCATAACAAATGCTCAAATACATGCATCAGAAATTGATTTAATAGCAGTCACATCTAAACCTGGTCTTATTGGCTCCTTAATTGTTGGTGTAAACTTTGCTAAAGGTTTATCAATTGCCCTCAAAAAGCCTCTAATTTGCATTGACCATATTTTAGGTCATCTTTATGCTCCTCTAATGATTAAAAAGATAGAATATCCATTTCTATCTTTAATATTAAGTGGAGGACACACAATACTTGCAAAACAAAATAACTTCGATGACATTGAAATACTTGGACGAACGCTTGACGATGCTTGTGGAGAAGCATTTGACAAGGTAGCAAAATACTATAAAATGGGATTCCCAGGTGGGCCAAACATAGAAAAATTAGCCAAAAACGGTAACCAATATGCATTTAATTTTCCAATTACAATTTTTGACAAAAAAGAAAATAGGTATGATTTTTCATATTCAGGCCTCAAAACAGCATGTATACATCAACTTGAAAAGTTTAAAGACAAAAATGAAAACATAACAAAAAATAATATTGCTGCAAGCTTCCAAAGAGTAGCTTTTGAAAATTTAATTATTCCAATTAAAAGAGCAATAAAGGATACCAATATAAAAAAATTAATAATATCTGGAGGAGTTGCAAGCAATCTTTATTTAAGAGAAAAGATCAAAAACCTTGAAATAGAAACATACTATCCCCCAATCGACCTTTGCACAGATAACGGAGCAATGATTGCAGGGATTGGTTACCTTATGTATTTAAAATACGGGGCAAGTCCAATTGAAATTGATGCAAATTCAAGAATAGAAAACTATAAACATACAAAAGGAAAGACAGTATGAAACGAGTATTAGCCATGCATGACATTTCAACTATAGGTAGAGCATCACTTACAATATGCATACCAGTCATATCATCATTTAATATGCAAGTTTGTCCATTTGTAACTGCAGTTCTCTCAGCAACAACAGATTACAAAGAATTTGAAATAATAGATTTAACAAATAAATTAAAAAAGTTTATTTTATCTTGGAAAAATCAAAATGAAAACTTTGACATATTCTATAGTGGATTTCTTGGAAGCAACACCCAGCAAAAAATAATAAAAAATATGTTCAAACTACTCAATTTTGAAAAAATAATAATTGATCCTGTATTTGCAGACAATGGTGTACTCTACCCTACTTTTGATGAAAAAATAGTGAATGGATTTAGAAGCCTAATAAAACATGCAAACATCATAACACCTAATATCACAGAATTGAAAATGTTAGCTAAAACGGAAAAGATAAACAATAAGGATGAAATAATAAAAGCAATATTAAATCTTGAAATAAACGGAATAATCGTAGTTACAAGTGTAGAAAAGGAAAATCTTATAGGAAATGTTGTTTATAACACGCACACAAAAGAATATTCAGAAATCTTTTTAGAAAAACTAGAACAAAACTTCGGTGGAACAGGGGATTTATTTGCAAGTCTACTAATAGGATATCTGGAAAAATCGGAGATAGAATATGCTTTAGAAAAAGCAACTAAAGTAATTCACTCAATAATCAAATTTTCTATTGAAAATAATACTATTAAAAATAAAGGTATTCAAATTGAGCAATTTTTAAAAAATATTTTCTAACCTATTTTAATATAAGATTCTCTCTTAGCAGAGTCAAAACGTGGGTTTAGAGACAAACATAATTTGATATAAATGGACTACTGACATTTTTTTAAATTCAATAAAATTTAGAATAGTCACTGTAAAAGTAAAAAAATGTATAATATTTGCATTAAAATGCATTGTTAAATTACAATGTATATAAAAGAGGTATATGAAAGCTAAGAAAAGAATATTTTTTACAGGGGGAGGTACAGGGGGGCATGTTTTCCCAGGAATAGCAATAATTTCAAAATTAAGAGAACTTGATACAAATATCGAATTTTTTTGGTTAGGACAAAAAGACTCAATGGAAGACAAGATCATAAAAGAGCACGCGTATATCAAATTTATCGCAATTCCATCAGGAAAACTTAGAAGATATTTTTCACTGCAAAATTTTACTGACTTTTTTAAGGTCATATTTGGAATAATCAAAAGCTTTTTCATAATAAAAAAGTATAAACCCCAAATTATATACGCAACTGGCGGTTTTGTATCAAGTCCACCAATTATTGCAGCAAGTTTACTTAAGGTAAAAAGCATAACCCACGAAATGGATCTTGATCCTGGGCTTGCAACAAAAATCAATTCAAAATTTGCAAACAAAATACATATCAGCTTTAAAGAAAGCACAAAATATTTTAAAAACAAAAATGTCTTATATACAGGCTCACCAATCAGAAAAGAATTCTCAAATCCAAATCCAAATATAATAAAAAATTTAACTCAAGATACAAAAAAACCCATAATTAGCATACTTGGAGGCTCTCTTGGAGCAGAAATTCTAAATAAATTAACACTCAATATCAAAAACAAAATTGATGCATATTTTATCCATCAATGTGGAAGGAATCTAGATGCAACTAGAGAAAATAATTATTTAAGAAGTCAATTTTTTAATGCAGAAGAAATGGCAAGCATAATAAAATTTTCAAATATAATAATAAGCAGAGCAGGATCAGGTGCTATTAAAGAATTTGCCAATGCTGGTGCATGCGTAATATTTATTCCATTTGTAAAAGGCTCAAGAGGGGATCAAATCAGAAATGCAAAACTATTAGAAGAACAAAATGCGTGTTTCAAAATAGATGAAGAGAATTTAAGTGAAAGCAAAATCATAAATATCATAAAAGAGATCCTAGAAAATAAAGAAAAGTCCAATATACTAAGAAATAATATAAAAGAATTTCACAATCAAGACTCATCAAACCTAATAGCTAATCTATTGTTAAAAGAATTTGGGAAAATAAATGCTGGTTAACGATCCTTTCAAAATAACTGGTATAGTAGACATACTAATAATAATAATTTTTATATCACTAGGATTTAGAGGATTTTTACGGGGGTTCATCAAAGAAATTGCTGGATTTGTTGAAATTTTTACTTTAATATTTTTGATCTACAATAAAACCAATGATTTTAAAATATTAATATCACCTATTCTCGATTTATCATATGTTCAAGCACTACTAGTATTTTTTTTAATAATACACATAGGATTTTTAATCTTACAAGCATTAATCGAATCAATAATAAATCATCTTAAGTTATTATTTTTCAACAGGTTACTTGGACTAATACTTGGTTTATTTGAAGCCTTTGGAATAATTGCAATTGTAGTATATATAATATACTCTCAACAACTCTTTAATCCCAGCTACTTCTTAGAAGAAAGCAAATTGCTTAAATATCTAAATCCTAGCATAAACTATTTGTTTAAAATATCAAAAACACAGTAAAGAGAATCACATGGAAAGCTTATCCGAAATAACTTACGAAATAATTAAGGAGTATGAAAAAGGAAGCCTACCAAATGCAATACTTTTTTGGGGAGAGAGATTTTCTTCTAAAAAAACAACTGCAATTGAACTTGCAAAAAGAATCTTAAATACACAAACTTTAACAAACCCAAATTTAATAATTTTTTCAAATCTTAATATAATAGAGGCAAAGGCATATCTTAATGTAAACTCAAATAAAGTTATAAATAAATATCTAGAATATGTTAAGAATATCATTTTTACTAAATACAATTTCAGCAGTGATAAAAACCTTAAAAAAATAGAAACAGACGTCAATTTTATTAATAATACCTATTACAAAAACGAATATAATGAGACAATCACAAAAGAACTTATTAAAAAAATTGAGGAAATAATTAAAAACATAAACTTTAACATTACCATTAATGATGTTAGAAAAATTAAATCCTGGGTATTATCAGAGAAGCATAAGATAAAGGTAATTTACATTAATGAAATTGAAAATCTAAATTTTAATGTCTATAATGCACTACTAAAAATACTAGAAGAACCACCTTTAAACATTTATTTTATTTTAGCTACAAGAAACAAAAACAAGATTCCAAAAACAATCCTTTCAAGACTAAGACTATACAAATTCAGAAAGGAAAATAGAGATTTTGAGATCAAACAATTCAAAGCAATCTTTAATAAAAATGATGAACTAACAACAGAAGAATATTTCGACTCATTTCATAGTGAAGAACACACAAAATTAAAAGAAGAAGTCAAGCGAATTTTAAATATAATAAAAGAAAAACAGGGTATATTTAATCTTGACACATTTAATTTCCTAAAAGATGAAAATATATTTAAATTATTTTTACAAGAACTTACAAACCAACTTAGACATGAATTTTTAAGCCAAAATTTAGACACTAATACATATCTGAAAAGATTAGAATATCTAAAATACATCTCAAAATACAGTCCATACAACCAGAACAAAAAATTAATAATCGAAAATTTAATGCTAAATTACGAGGATTAATGAGCAAATTTTTAAAGAAAACCTTGACCAAATTAAATAAATTATCAAGTGATCAAAAACTTAAATTTATTCAAGATATCTATAAAAAAATAGAAATATACGATGGCATTTTTGCATCCATTAATGAAGGGATCCTAGTTCTTGATAAACTTAATAACATAATTTACCTAAACAAAATGCTATTTCAAATTTTAGTTATAAGTCCTAAATACAAACTAGAAACCCTTAAAGATATTCAAATTCCAACTCTAACAAACTTAATAGAAGAACTAGTAACAAACGAAGATAAAATAATAGGATTTGAGGTACAAATTTCAACAAACATATACATTAAAATATCATTTATGCCATACGTCAGAGATCAAAAGCTTGAAGGAAATATTATTTTAATTGAAGATATTAAAGATAAAAAACATAAAGAAGAACTTTTTAGAAGAGCTGAGGCTTTAGCTGCTTTTACAAGACATGCAAGAAATATTGCTCATGAGATTAAAAATCCGCTAGGAGCAATTGACATAAACTTACAACTACTCAAAAAAGAAATAGATAGACAAAGTATCAAAAGCACAAAAGCAAATAATTACTTCAAAATAATAAAAGAAGAAATAAATAGAATGGATAAAACTGTAACAGATTTTTTATTAACAGTGAGACCAATAAAAATAGTACCAGAAAAAAGAAATATTACTGACGTTATAAAAAGTGTCTATAACCTATTAAATCCAGAATTAAACAATAAAGATATTAAATTCCTACTCAATCTAAAAAAAGTAAGCCCTGCATTAATTGACGAAAAACTCATACGGCAAGTAATAATCAATATAGTAAAAAATGCAGAAGAAGCACTACTTGAATCAAATAAAAAGACAAAAAAAATAGAAATTTCTATTCACGAAAATACAGAAAAAATATACATTGGTATTAAAGATAATGGACATGGAATAAAAAATGAAACAAAAGATGATATATTCAAACCTCAATTTAGCACAAAAGAAAGTGGAAGTGGCATAGGACTAACTATTTCTTATAAAATAATTAAAGAACATGGGGGTGAAATTTTTGTGGAAAGTAAAGAGACAAAGGGAACATCTTTTACAATTACACTTCCAAAATTAAATACAGGCAAAATTCTAATTGAAGGATGTTTAGAGAATGAGTAAACTACTGGTAGCAGATGATGAAAAAAATATACGAGAAGGAATAGCAACTTATCTAGAAGAGGAAGGTTATTTTGTATTTACTGCTAGTGATGGAAAAGAAGCACTTGAAACAATTAAAAATGAAAAGATCGATGCTATAATATCTGATCTTAGAATGCCCCAAATATCAGGAGAAGAACTACTTAAAATAGTAAAAGATAAAAACCCAAATATTCCCTTCATTATTCTTACAGCTCATGGAACTGTCGATTCAGCAGTCGATGCTATGCGAGAAGGTGCTTATGATTTTTTAACAAAACCTGTTGATCTTGAAAGACTGTTACTCATAATAAAGCGAGCCTTAAATGGTAAAAATGACAAAAGGCATGAAAACATATCCCAAGATAATGTCATAATTCGAAAAGATTTAAATTATTATGAACGTATATTTGGAAAATCACTTATAATGCAAAAAACTCTAGAACTTGTAAAAAAAATCGCAAAATCAAAAGCATCTGTCTTAATAACTGGAGAGAGTGGAGTTGGAAAAGAAGTAATAGCAGATGCCATATTTGACTTATCAAATAGAAATGACAAACCCTTCATCAAAGTCAATTGCGCTGCACTCTCTGAGAGCACACTTGAGAGTGAACTCTTTGGACATGAAAAAGGAGCATTCACAGGTGCAATATCTCAAAAAAAAGGCAGATTCGAATTAGCAGATAAAGGAACGATATTTTTAGACGAAATAGTAGAAACATCACCTGAAGTTCAAGTAAAACTACTAAGAGTGCTTCAAAATAGAACATTCGAACGAGTAGGTGGAGAAACTACTATGCAAGTTGATATTAGATTATTAACAGCAACAAACAAAAATATTGAAGAAGAAATTAAAAAAGGAAGGTTTAGAGAAGACTTGTTTTATAGGCTTAACATAATAAATATCAATATTCCTCCCTTAAGAGAGAGAAAAGACGACATACCAAAGTTAACAAAAATACTAATTAAAGATGTTGCAAGTGAAAATAATAGAGAAGAGAAAAGTCTCTCCAATGATGCGCTAAAAGCCCTTTATGCATATGATTGGCCAGGAAATATTAGAGAACTCAAAAATGTACTAGAGAGCGCCTTAATATTATCTAAAGAAAAGCAAATTGTAAAAGATGATTTACCTCCCAAAATTAGAAATAACACAAACCAAATAGTTAAAATTATACTACCAATAGGTATAAGCTTAAAAGAAGCAGAAAAAGAAATCATTAAACAAACACTTTTACACTCTAAGAATAATAAAAGCAAATGTGCCGAAATACTTAAAATAGGAAGAAAAACCTTACACAATAAAATAACAGAGTATGATATAGATTCAATAAAGCACAATTAATTAATAATTAGTATAAAAAATATACATTATGACAATATATACATCAAATTAAAATAATTTTAAACAAAGTATGGCAAAAAACTATATCCTTATATTTAAAATCGACCTATCACATACTGATAAAATAAATATCTATCTACTTCAAAATCTTAATAGGATTCACAGGTGCATCTTTTTTCAATATTTCAAAATGCAAATGGGGACCTGTTGAACGACCAGTTCGACCTACCCTACCAATAATATCCCCTGTTCTTAAAACATCTCCTTTCCTTACAATATAAGAACTAAGATGGCCATAAAGGGATTTAATATTGTTTTTATGTTCAACCACAACAAAATTGCCATAAATATCATTATAGTCAACTACAACTACAACACCATAAGATGAGCAAAAAACCAAAGAATTCATTGGAACTGCAAGATCTATACCTCTATGAAAATCTTTAATACCAGTAAACGGATCTGCTCTAAATCCAAAATCAGAGCTAATAATAAAGCTCTTTAAAGGCAAAATAAAATCAGAATTTAAAAAGAAAAGCATTTCTGTACTTGAGAGGTAACTTAACTCTGGTTGTATCAAAGAATCAAAAAAATAAAACTCACAAATCTTATTATTTTGTCTAACCTTTATCTTTTCTGCTTTTGTTAAATCCCTTGTTGCTAAAAGTAAACTATTAAATCTATGTTCCTTATTATCAATAATAAAAATGCCTTTTTTACTAGGAATTAAGATCTCTTCTCCTGCCTTTAGAAAAGGAGAATCTAATAAATTAATTGTTGAAATGCTAGTTTGCCAACCATTTACTTTATTTGCAATCTTAAAAAAAGTATCACCTTCTTTAACTTTATATGAATAAATAAATAAAGGAATTTGTACTCTTTTATTATATTTAGCAATTTTTGACTTAAGATCATAAAAAATAGGATCTTTATTTGAAAAATTCTTTATCACAGGATAAGAATAGGCACAATCAAACTGCAAAAAGAAAAAGACAAATTCTAATAAAAGAGCAAATTTACTCAAAGATAAACTCCACTTAATATATGGGGTTAATATAATAAAAATTTAAAAAAAAGGAAATAATAAATAAACTTGTAAATAAATAAAAACTATATTAAACTAATCTTAATTATGAAATTAAATGAATATCAAATAAAGGCTAAACAAACTGCTAAATATAAAAATAAAAAGGAAGAACTAATTTTAACAACCCTTGGGCTTGCTGGCGAGACAGGTGAAGTTGTAGAAAAAATAAAAAAACTAGGTCGTGATAAAGAATATATCCTTGATGATGAATATTTATTGGCAATTAAGAAAGAACTTGGTGATGTGTTATGGTACATTTCAAATTTAAGTAATAATCTTGGAATAACACTTGAAGATGTTGCTATTACAAATTTAGAAAAATTAAAAAAAAGACATGAAAACGGCACAATTAATGGCGAAGGCGATGAAAGATAAAAGACATTAAGTTATACGTTTAAATATATAAGAAATAATGATAAGCATTTATATAAAAGGTTTACTAATTGGTATTGCAAGCATAATACCAGGAGTTTCAGGGGGTACTCTAGCCTTAATGCTAGGGATCTACTACAATATAATAAATTCATCTGCAAATTTAATAAAATTAAAAAAGGTAAAAGAAAATACAATTTTTCTTGGAATATTATCACTTGGCATATTAACTTCAACAACCATACTTGCAAAAATATTTAAAAGCTATATTTTAGATGGAGCAATAAGAGAAACATACTTAAATGTGTTTTTTATAGGATTAATCACAGGAAGCATATTCACATTAAAAAAAGAAATAGATATAAAAACAAAAATTAACAAGCATAAAGAAAGTACAAAATATTTATTATTTTTAATTGGATTGCTCACTATAATATATTTATTGATATTAAAAACTTACGATATATCACTAAACATATCAGCATATCAAGATAAAAGCTCGATTAAATATTACTTACTCATTGCCAGCTCAGGAATAATAGGTGGCAGTGCAATGATTCTACCGGGCCTTTCAGGTTCACTCATATTGTTAAGCCTTGGAACTTATAAAGAAATTATCAACATCATTTCACAACTCAATATAAAACTATGCATAATATTTGGAATATCCACAATAATAGGAACAGGAACTACAATACTAATAATAAAAAAAACAATAAACAAGCATATTGTAAAATTTCTCTACTTATCTACAGGTTTAATCTTGGGATCAATCATAAATATGCTATTTATTATAACAAAACTCAACGTACAACCTAATTTAATGCTTAATCTATCTTTAAGTAGCCTATTTATCACAGGAATCTATATAAATAAACTACTTAAGGATAGATTAAACAATTTGAAAACTTTAAATACCGAAAACCGGACTTGAACCGGTACGGAGTTTCCTCCTCAGGATTTTAAGTCCTGTGTGTCTACCATTTCCACCATTTCGGCATCGCTAGTAATGATATAATAATGCAATAATGATGTCAAGAACTAAATAGCTTTCCAAAATTTATTTAATCAAAATACTTTTTGGAAAGCTATTTATATAAAAATCATCATATAAATAACTTAAAACAACATAAATCAAAGAACGAAGGGATATTTGAGCTGAAAAATTAGAATAAACTCGATCATCAATGGTATTAATTATATGCAAAGGATTAATTGAATTATAAATCAAACTAAAATAACCATTCCTAATAATGATATCTAACATACCAAACTCACGCTTACCCAAAATAAAAAGTAAATTTTCATACCTATAATTTAAATAGGTTATCTGATCATCAAGAATAAAAATATCTAAATTATTAGCTATTTCTTCATCAAAATTAAAAACAACAATCCCATAATGATGATCTTTAAACATAAAATCAACAACCACACCTAACCTGCACTCATAAAGTCCTTCGATAAAATCTAAAATTTGAATCTTAATCTTTTCTTTAGCAAGAATACCAATAGAAGAGCTATTATTTTGCCTAATAAAATAGGCATTTTTAAAACTTCCAAATGAAACTCTGTTATTAACTAGATCCAACTCCTCTTTATTACCTAAATTTTTAATAATGACTAAATCAAAATCTGACAAAAACATATTATAAGCAATATCTACTAATGTATCCAAAGAAGTAAAATTCTTTGAAAAACTAGTAATACCAAATTCCAAAATGCTAAAGTTTCTCCTTGGAAAGCTACAAGATAATACTAAAAGACTAAGAAATAAATTCTTCAAGCTCAAGTCTAGTTGTAACAATTTTAAAGACAAGACCATATTTCATTGCAGATTCACTACCTAACCAAAAATCTCTATCGGTATCTTTTTCAACCTTATCAAGTTCCTGACCCGTCTCTTTTGCAATAATATCATTAAGTTCACTCTTAACTTTATTAAGTTCATTTGTATAAATTTCAATATCTGTAGCAACCCCTTTAAAACCACTTAAAGGTTGATGCAATAAATATCTCGCATGAGGCAAAGAAAATCTACTCTTTGAATCTGCAGCCAAAAAAATTAAAGCACCAGCACTTGCCACAAGTCCAACTCCAATTGTAAAAACTTTAGGCTTTACAAAACGTATCATGTTAAAAATAGCAAACCCAGCATCAATATCACCACCTTCCGAGTCAATATAAACAAATATCGGTTTATTACAATCCGATGCTTCTAAAAATAATATTCTTTCCTGAAATAACTTAGAAGTATCTTTATTAATCTCGCCTGTAATAACTATTGATCTACTCTTTAATGCAAACTCCAATGATTGCTGTATTTCTGTTTGCATCTTCATATCTTTAAAATCCATAAACTTACCTTTTCAACAAATATAATGTGATATATATTATTGATATATATTATAATTAAAAACAAAAGGTTTTTAAATGTCCACATCAAAATAAGAAAGACACACCACTAAAGATGACCAATATTTGAAAAAAAACAAGCTGAAATTTTTAATAATGAAAGGTTTGGGAATAAATTACAAATAAATTGCTTACTCAAAAGTAATTCTTTAAAATTACAAAGAAAACAGAACTAAAAAAAAGGAATATTTAAATGGAATATGAATTTGCAGTCATTGGTGGTGGCATTGCTGGGAGTACTCTAACTTATGAAATACTTCAAAGAAAAAAAAGTGTGATTCTCTTTGACAATGGAGCTGAGAAAGCAACAACCGTAGCAGGAGGGCTTATTAACCCTATTATGGGAAGAAAAATGAACATTGCTTGGAGAGAACCTGAAATTTTCACATTTGCGATTCAATACTACAAAGAAATGGAAAAAAATATTAACTGTGATTTCTTAAAAGAAAATCCCATTTTTAGACCATTTACCACAAAAACACAAAAAGACGAACTGATTTCAAAAATCAAAAGTGATGAGAATATAAAAGACTTCATCATGGAAATAAAAAATGGAAAAATACACGATTTTTCCAATGACAATGATGGGGGCATACTAATAAAGGGTGCAATAATGAACACAAATTTATATATACAAACCCTTAAAAAGTACTTTATAAAGTATAACGCATACATAGAAGCAGAAATCAATGAAGATGAAATTAAAACAAATGACAAATCTTTTATAATCAATGAATTTAAATTCAAAAAATTAATATTGACAAGAGGATACAAAGAAAAAATTGCAAGGCTTTTTTCATATCTTCCATTTAAACTAGCAAAAGGAGAAATACTTATAATAGAAATGCAAGGATTAAATCTTAAAGAAATTTATAATAGGCATGTATCCTTAATACCTCTACAAGATAACAAGTTTTACCTTGGCGGAACTTACGAATGGAAAACGTTAGATACAAGCACAAATGAATGGGCAAAAAAAGAATTAATAAACAAGCTTAAAAAGATTACAAACCTAAATTACAAAGTAATACAACACAAAGCGCACATTAGACCCTCTACACTTGACCGAGAACCCTTTCTTGGTGAACATCCAAAATACAAAAACATATTTATATTAAATGGATTTGGAACAAGGGGAATATCAATGGCAGCATATTTATCTAAAAAGATTTTAGATTATATTGAAAACAAGTCTAATCTTCCAACTCATTATGATATTAAAAGATATGAAAATTTATATAATTCCTTAAAATAGACAAAATATCCTACAACTTCATCTTCTCTAAATTTTTATTTCAATAAATAATTTTCACTTGAAATATTTCTAAATTTACAAAAAAATAATATAATATCCAAGTGTACGAAAAATTAAAATCTAATAATCAAAATAATATTTACCTACCCTTTATCAAGACAGAGATTCTACATAAAATATCAAGGAGCATGTATTATTAAATTAAAAAATAATTTTAAAAAAATAAAAGGTACCAATATAAATTCCATGCTCACTTTCAAAACCAGTTTTGGAACGTATCTTTACACATTGCTAACAAAAAAAATTTGGGAGATTATTTTTGAACTTTAATATCAATATTCTTGGCACAGGAGGAACAAGACCACTACACAATAGATACTTAACTTCTGTTTTAATAGAATACCATGGAGAAAGCTTTCTCTTTGACTGCGGAGAAGCTACTCAAATGTCTCTTAGAAAACAAAAAATATCATGGCAAAAAATAAAAATGATTTGTATTACACATTTACATGCCGATCACATCACAGGTTTACTTGGAATAGTAATGTTGATGGCACAAAGTGGCAATACAAGGAAAGAACCTTTAACCATCATTGGACCTATTGGCATCAAAAAATATCTAGAAACAAATATAGAACTTTTACGAGTACATAAAAATTATGACATAATATACAAAGAAATAATAATCAATAAAACAGAATCAATTTTATATGAAGATAAAAAGAAAAGAATAGAATATATAAAACTTAAACATTCAATAGACTGTGTCGGATATCTATTTATAGAAAAAAATAAGCCTGGAAAATTTGATACCCAAAAGGCAGAAAGTTTAAACATACCAAAAGGACCTATTAGAAAAAAATTACAGGAAGGACATGAAGTAATACTTAATGAAAAAAAAATATTACCTTCTGACATACTAGGAGAGCCTCAAAAAGGCCTAAAATTTGCATATATTACAGACACGGCTTACTCTGAAGAACTAAGCACACATATCAAAAACTTCAATCTAGTAATTATTGAGAGTACATTCAAAAACGAATTAAAAGAGGAGGCTAAAAAAAAATTACACTTAACAGCAAAATTAGCAGCAAAAATTACAAAAAAAGCAAAGGTACATCAAACAGGACTGATCCATTTTAGTGAAAGATATACACTAAATAAAGATCTATTCGAGTTACTAGACGAAGCAAAACAAGAATATCCAAATGGAGAGATATTTTTAACAAAAGATGGAATGAGACTTAAAGCAAATAAAGATAAATTTATTATAAAATAATAGTACTTAAGGAGACATCATATGATAAATGCAAAGAATATCACTAAAACATATGGCTCATTTACAGCTCTCTTTAATGTTAGCTTCAAAGTTAACGAAGGAGAGGTTCTTGGAATACTTGGTCCAAATGGAGCAGGAAAATCGACATTAATCAAAATTCTAACATCATTTCATTATCCAAATAAGGGCAATGTAAAAATCTTTGGAAAAGATATTACAGAAAATTCAAAAGAAATATTGCAAAATGTAGGTTACATACCTGAAAAACTGGCTCTTTATCCCGAATTATCTGTTAAAGAGTATTTAAATTTTATATCAGAAATTAAAGGTGTTAAAAATCCAAAAAAAGAAATAGATAAGGCAATAGGTATTTTTAAGCTTGAAGGTGTCCAAAACAAACTAATATCTGCACTATCAAAAGGATTTAAGCAAAGAGTAGGCATAGCTGGTGCTATAATCAATAATCCCAAACTTGTAATACTTGATGAACCTACAAATGGGCTTGATCCAAACCAAATTATAGAATTTAAAGAATTTTTAAAAGAGCTTACAAAAACTAGTACAATACTGTTTTCCTCTCACATTTTAAGCGAAGTTGAATCAATTTGTAAAAGAATAATTATTATTAATAATGGAGAAATTATTGCTGATGATACTAAGGAAAATATAGTTAAAAACAGACTTAAAGAAACTGAGCTAGATCTAATTATTTATAAAGATTCTGGAACAACAAAAGAACATTTCAGTAATAATGACATATTTACCTCAATTAAAGTAAAAGAGTATGAGACAGAAATAAATGTTTCATTAAGACTTGCACCTGATAAAACTGAAAAAGAACTTTTTAATTATGTTGTAAGTAAAGGAATGATAATAAAAGCAATGATTCCAAAACATGAAAGTTTAGAAAAAATATTTAGTAAACTAACAAAGGAGAAAAAACAATGAAAATAGATCTAAGACAATCCCTAGCTTTGTCAAAAAAAGAATTAAAAGTTTTATTTGGCACACTAACTGCATATGTTGTAATGTTATTTTTCCTAATATTTGTAAATTTTTCTTTTATTTTCTTATCAGGATTTTTTATTAAAGACAATGCATCATTAATGTCTTATTTCTCATCAATGCCTATCATTTTAATGTTAGTGCTTCCAGCTCTTAGTATGGGGGTATTCTCAGAAGAGCATAAAACAGGAAGCATTGAATTACTTTATGCACTACCAATCAGTCCACAAGAGATAGTACTTGGCAAATTTATCACACTTAAGATATTCACATTAATACTTTTTGCTCTCACACTACCACTAACAATAATGACAATTTTTATGGGCGAATTTGACCTTGGTATAATATTTCTTCAATATTTAGGAATAATCCTTTATTCTTACTCAGTGCTTAGCATGGGGGTATTTATATCATCTATTACTAGAAGTCAAATAGTATCTTACATACTAAGTGTATTTATCTTAATCATAATAGTCTTTTCAGGAAAGTTAGTAATGATATTTGGAAAAGACAATATATTTGGACAAATACTCAACTTTATCTCAATTACTAATCATTTTAGTTACTTTAATATGGGAATATTAAACTTATCAGACTTTATCTACTTCATTATATTTTCAGTTACATTTTTGATGTTAAGTTCATATAGCATAAGATTAAAAAAATGGAGATAATTATTTTATGAAAAATAAACATAAAGAGATTCTAAATTTAACTTTAAATCTTACAATAATATTTTTGCTCTTTTGCAACATATCTATTTTTATTTTTAAAATAGATTTTACTAAAAACAGAGCTTTTACAATTTCTAAAGTTACAAAAGATTTGATTTCAAATGCAAATGAAAACATATATATTACTTACTATAATTCTGCAAGTCTCGGAAATTATTTTGCATTTCCAGAACAAATAAAAAACTTTCTAACAAGCTTTGCCGATTCTTCAAGCGGAAAAGTAATTTATAGAGAAATAGATGCAGACAAATTAACCACTCCTTTAGAACAAATTGGAATTCCATCCCAACAAATCGATCTAAGAGAAATCAATCAACTTTCAATACTCAAAATATATTCAGGAATTGAAATAATTTATGAAGGCAAACGTGAGGTACTCCCAATAGTAACAGAAATTAGCAACTTAGAATATGATCTTGCAAGCAGCCTGGATAAGCTAATAAATAATACAAAAAAAGTATTAGGACTTATGTTTGGAGATGCCAAATTAAAAGCAACACACAAAAATTTCATAGAAATAATGCAGAAAGCTTTCAAAACCGAAGTTAAAGAAATAAACCCCAATAATGAAGCACTAAAAGACATAAATGGATTATTTATAATTGGCTCTAAAGAAATAAATGGGGAAACCTTGAGAAAGATTGACGAATTTATTGTCAATAACGGAAGAGTTTTACTTACTACAAGTAAGATTGATTATAATCCTCAAAGCCCATATACCACAACTTCAATCAAATCCGAACTTTTTAATCTAATTGAAAGCTACGGCATCAAATATAATGATAATATTATACTTGATAAAAGAGCACCAAGTCTTTTTTTAGGGGGCAATTTTCAAACTTACTACCCATGGATCTTGATTGATAAAAGTAATATCATAGATCCCGGTAATCCCTTACTTAAAAATTTCTATGATGCCATAATTCCTTGGAGTAATTCAATAGATCTGATAGAAGCTAAAGACAATAGCGATATAAAATATTTACCCCTATTTACAAGCTCTAAAGAATCTTGGCAAGTTAATGATGAAGAAGTTGCAAGCATAGCTATGCATTCATTTAACGTTCCAAAAACCTTTAACAAAGAAGATAAGCAAAAAATTCTTGGATATTCGATTGAAGGACAAATTAAAAGTTTCTATAAAGATAAAAAATCTGAAAATTCAAAAATAATTTTATTAGGTTCAAGCATGATATTTAGTGATTATATGTATAATGGTTCGCCCTCAAACTTTGAACTTGCCGGAAGAATTTCTGATTACTTGATGCAAAAGGAAGCATTTTTTAGCATTAAATCAAGAGAAGTACGTTCAAAACTAAAATTTATAAATTCATCAAAAGAAATGTTAAATGCAAAATTTTCATTAATAATCATAAATTTAATTATATTGCCTATAGCAATAATAATATTTGGACTTATTAGATTTACCAAAAAAAGAAGAATCAACTAATCAAGGAGAGTTTATGGAAAATAAAAAAATGTTGCTAGGAATGAAAGAAAACATAAAAATAGTAATAATTGTAATATTAATATCCTCATTTTTGTTAGGAATAATATTCTCCAATCAAAATCAAGTTGCAAGGCTTCTAGAAGAAAAGTTTTTTGCAGTCGATTTCAATCAAACTGCAAAAATCGAGACAGAACTTGACGGAATAATTACAAAATCGGGAAAAGGTTGGGAACTTCAATATAACGACATAAAACTTCCAACTGATGACAAAAAAGTCAACTCTATGATCCAAGATCTAGAAAAACTTCAAAAAAATCAACTTGTAAGTAGAGATCCAAAAAAACATAAAGAACTAGGAATAAAAGAAAATCCAGATTTTAAATTCTTCGACGATAAAAATAATTTGCTAACAGAAATATTTATTGGAAATTCAGACGAAGGGGATTCAAGATTATCTTACATAAAAAGCAGTGATTCAAACGTATATTTAACAAACAATATCTTCTTATCTTACAAAGGCAACTCTTACAATACATTCGCAAATACTAAACTTTTTGATGAACAAAACACAAAAATAGAACGTTTATCTCTTAAAGTATTAAATAAGCCAAAAAAAACTGAAGAAGATACAATACACAATGATTATAATATATCTATTCAAGACGGTCTTTACTTTTTCAATAAAGAAGTATTACGCAAAGAAAAGCTCTTACAAATGATCCAAGAATTCACAACAGATGGTCTTGAAATAGATAAAACCAAAATTAACGACTATGATCTCCAATATAATATTGAAATACAATGGAATAACAAAGGTGTTAATAATATTGATGTTTATTTCAATAAAGATGAAAAAAACAAAGACATCCTACTAAAAAAAGATAATGATGTATATTACCATATCACTAACAAGTGGACTTTCTTCGACATATTCAACTTAGAGAAAAAGATAAAAATCAAAGATAATGATCCTAATGAAGCTAATCTAAAAGATAACAACGAGCATCATGATCCCCATCATTAATATCTCGATATATGCAATATAAAACAAAAACAGAAAAACAAAAATAAGCAAGAGATATTACAAAGAGATAAAAATGTAAAATGTAGAGTATCCTGCTCTTTGGCAGGATATTATAATATACAACTAAACTAACAAGAGCATTATTCAATTCAAAATTAACTTTAATTTTCTTTACAAAAACACTATTTGTAAGAAAAGTCGGTTCTAATTTATCAGTCAGTTTATAAATTGAATCATCTTTTGATTTATAAATCAACATTCCATTAACCGATGAGAGTAAATAATAAGAATTAACCAAATCATTATCAAATAAAGTTTTATCGAAATAATTTTCTAAATCTAAATCCCTAAAAAAATTTATATTATATGATTTTACATCATCTATTAAATCATCAAAATCAAAATCAATCTGATTTAAAAATTCATTAATGAAATAAAAAAAAGTTAAAAATAAAAATAAAACTGAAGCAACAAAAAACAAAAAATAATATCTAATTAAATAAATAGCCCTACTCTCTTACTAGTAAACGCTTAATTTTTTGTAAAATCTCATATTCTTTTTTAATTTTAAAACTATTACCCTTAGGACTAGAATCAAGATCGCTTTCCAATTTACTAATAAAACTAACTAATGCAACCCGTTCTTCATCACTCAACTTAATCTTACTCAAATACTCATTGTCATTAAACTTATTTATTATAGTCTCAACATCAGAAAAACTAAAATCGGAAGCATAATTATCATCTCTGATCTCTTGCCTCTTTAAAGAATATGAATCCAATGCTTCATCCTGCTCCAACTTTTCTTCCAAATCACTTACCTCAGCATCATAAAGATTTTCTTCTTCAAAATCTTCAATACAACATTGCAAGTCTACACAATTTAAATCTGCCTTTAACACATCTTCAAAATTATCAAGCTTTTTTAAACCAGAAGAAATATTATCAATTTCTTGATTGTGTCTCACAACACCATTATCAACAACAGCCTCTCTTTTACACAAAGATGCATCATCACTCAAATTTACATCCACACTATCAATTGTATGAACAGCAATATCATTAAAATTACTTAATTCTTCATCTCCTTCCTTAAATTTTTCGCTATTTAAATCTTCTAAGCTTTTGTCTAAATATTCAATTTTATTTAAACTATCACCCAAAGAATAATCTTGATCTCTCAAATTATCTTGCTCATAAGATGAAACATTCTCTTCCCCTACACTTTCTATATTGGAAAGTTCTTCATCAAGGACAAAATTACCTAAATGAGCACTATTTTTTACCTCCAAGTCAACATTAACAGAACTTTGATCAACTATAGGTTCTCTTAAAATTTTATCATCTCCATCTAAGTTTGTCACCAAATCCTGAACCTTACTATCATCTCTATTAACAACATTAGCTAAACCAAGAGAAGAAGACTCACTCAACGAATCATTATCCTGGGATGTAGTAAAATCAATACCCACAGGCTCTATATCTTCTTTATCTTTTTTATTAGATAACGAATCAACAACATTATGAGTATTACTCTCTGCGTTCGAAGACAAAGTATGATCGATATTCACACTACTAGATTCATCTCTAAGAGCTTTGTCAAAAGAAATACCTATATCTGCATCATTATCTGATTTATTGCTACTACTAAAACTTCTTTTGTTATCCCTTGAAATTTCATTAAGCCCTTCAAGCAGAGCATCTAGCTCTTCTTGATCAAGTGAAACATTTGGTAAATTATTTTCTTTTCTTACTAATTCACCAAACTCATTATCTTTAACATTAGTCTCATTCTGAAAATTCGTAAGATTCATTGTTTTCAAATTAGAATTATCAACTTCCTCAAGAGCACTCAAACTACGCCCAAGTATTTCGTCTTCAACCCTTGAAATACGACCTTCAACTTTTTTTAAATAATCAACTAACTCACCATGTCTTTGTTTTAAAGAATAATCAAGTTTTAATAATTTTTCATCTAAAAGATCTTTAATCTCCTCAGAAGGCAGAGAAATAATTTTACCATTAACTGAGTGCTGTAAAAACGCACCATCCATATCGAAATCAACTTCTCTAGGGCCCTCCTTGATAAAAAAAGAATTTTTATGATTTGTCATATTAAAAAGTTCTTCTCCAAATCTATTCAAACAAAGATTATACAAACCTATAGTCAACGACCATATACTTGTAAATATAATATATTAAAGATATAATTACAAGGTAATATGTCTTTAACAAAAAAAATTATGCTATCTATTTATACAGGAGTAATAAGTTATTTCATGATTACACCAATCTTTGGAGAAACAGGGATTATTAATTACAACAAATTAAATAGTAATCTAATTTTAATGAAAAACCATACTGAAAAATTAAAAGAAATACAAAAAAACTTAACAACAAAGTATATTAACTTGCAAATATCTAAACCAACAATTCTAAAAGAAGCTAGTAAATTAGGATATTATCCCAAAAATTCCATAATCATAAAGAATCTTGATGAAGATGAAAATTACTATCAAGGCAATTTCTTAAATATCAAACACACATCAGAAAACAAAAACATAGGCAAAAATTTTTACTTAATATCAATAGTAATTTCACTGATATTTTACTTTTTATTAAGTTATCTAGACAAAATAAAATTCTTAAATAAAATAAGATAAAAGGAGATAGAGTTACAGCTGCATTTATTCTAAAAAATATATTATATATGTTGCTTAATGCTATTATATCAACATTTTTTTGCATATCACTGCTAAACATATTTTCGAATAATAATAATTCAAACATCCCATTTATACAAAAGAACATATTTAAAGATTATTTGGAATACATTGGAATACTTAAGAGCATCGAAAGCTATAAATTAATATACGACTTTGACCCAAATATTCCCCTAAGCAAAGATCATTTTGTTAAACATATTGTAAATAACTTATACATAGTTTATGAAACAAAGTATAAAGGAATAATATGGGGAACACCTCACAATTCCCCTCTTACAAACGGTAAATCGCCAATAAGCACAATTTTTAGCAAAATGAAAAACACATTAAAAATATCAATACCAGGTATCGTGCTGTCTTATGTTATATCCATTTTTTTTATTATCATTTGGACTTTATTTATAAAAAATAAAATTTTAAATAATATTTTAGAATATATAATGTTATTCTTGCATTCACTACCAAGAAATCTGACTGTAATATTAATCGTTTCTCTACTCTACTATCTAAAAGTAAATCCAAAAAATTTAATAATAGGTGGATTTGCATGGTTTTTTTCATTTTTCATATTTAATGCTGTCATTTTTAAACAATCCCTAGACAAAAATTTATCCGAATTTTATATAATATCTGCAAAATCAAGGGGAATAAAAATTTTTAAAATAATAACAGTCCATGCATTAATTCCCTCTTTAGTTCCATTAATTACCAATCTTAGACCTACTCTCGCAACAGCTTTCTTTGGTTCATCTTTCATTGAAATAATGTTTGGAATTGATGGAATTGGGGCTCTAACAATTAATGCAATAAAAAATAATGATTATATTGTCTACAGAGATTTGCTATTCGTTGGTGTATTTATTATGCTCATACCAAATTTAATAACAGATATTGTAACATATAATATTAATCCTTATAAGGACGTATTAGAATAATGTATAAATTCAAAAAACTATATGTTATAGCATTAGGAATCTTCATCTCATTTTTAATGATAACTCCTAAGTTAATTAATGAGGGTTCAAAATTTGCAATATACAAAAAAGATCCAAATAAAACATACATTCAGACAATAAACAAACTACCTCAAACACCAACAGCCTCACATCCTCTAGGAACGGATAAAATGGGCAGAGATATATTGGCAAGACTAATACTTGCCACTAGAAACTCTATTTTACTTGCTTTTAGTTATGCAGCAATTTCTGCAATAATTGGAATTTTTATAGGAATAATAATAGGAAACTTAAAATTTAAAACTTGTTTGATAATTTCAAAACCAATAGAAGCACTACAAACAATACCATTTTCTTACATATTAATGCTAATTTTTTACTACTTTGCAAAACAAAAAAATTATAACATATTGGAAGTTTCATTTACTTTAGCCTTAATACACGGATGGATCAAATTTTCATTCATAACAAGAAATAACACACTACTAATTAAAAACCTTGATTATGTGCATGCAAGCAAGATTATGGGTGCAAATCAATTTAGAATAATCATACATCACATATTTCCAGAAGTTTTAGCATCAATATCATCAATAATTCCCCTACAAATCTCAAAAAGTCTAACTACCTTTGAAGTAATAAATTTTTTACAACACAAAGATAAAAGCTCCTATCCAAGCCTTGGGGAACTTTTAGGATATATAGAAATGGGAAGGGAATACTTTTGGATATGGGCAAAACCCCTAATCATATTACTCATCATTAACATTATACTAACATCAATAAGTTTAAAACTTAAAAAACATATGAAATATTTTATTTCATCATAAAACTATAATCAAACAAGTCTTGGTGAAAATTTCTCTAAAAAACAATTCTTGCAAGTCTTACTACGTGAAGTACAAATATCTCTCCCATGCTTATTAATAGCCATAGAAAATTTATATTGCTTATCATAAGGTATTTTACTCTTTAAATCTAATTCAATTTTTAAAGGTGTTCTTTCAAATGTAATTCCATGTCTGATAACAACCCTACTAAAATGAGTATCTACAATTATAGCCGGCTTATCATAAACAACTCCAAGAATAACATTAGCGGTTTTCCTACCTACTCCTGGCAAAGACACAAGATCAAAAATATTATTTGGAATAATACCTTTAAAACTTTCTAAAACCATTTGTGCACAGTTTATAATATTCTTAGATTTATTTGAATAAAATCCTAATTTATAAATTAAGTTTTCAACATTTATCAAATCAGCATTCGCCAAACTCTCAAAATCCCCATATCTTTTAAAAAGCTCAGGTGCAATCTTATTGACCATATTATCAGTTGTCCTTGCACTCAAAATTACCATTATCAAAAGCTCATAACTATTTCTGAAATTTAAAAAAGGTTTAACATCTGGATATCTGGATAGAGTTTCATCTACAATTAAATCAATATCAAGCATAAAATAATTATAAAACATCCACAATTTTAACAAAATATAAAGTAATAATATTTTTATTGACAAGAGGTTTTTAACATGATATACTCAATTTTAGGCTCAAAAGCGCTAATAGCTCAACTGGACAGAGCAACAGACTTCTAATCTGTAGGTTTTAGGTTCGAGTCCTAATTGGCGCGTAACTTTTTCGGGACATGGCCTAGCGGCTAAGGCACCTGCTTTGGGAGCAGGGGATCGTGAGTTCGAATCTCACTGTCCCGACTGTTTCTATAATAATATAAAGGAAGAACAAAATTTTGTTCTTCCTTTCTCAATTACTTAAACAATGTTTAATCAAAAAAATAATTCAAGATACTCTTTTTAAAGTATTTAGATCCAAAATAATAATCTTTTTAGATGCATCTTGCAAATAAACATGCCCTGCATTAACAGTAAAACTTGTAAATGGCAAAACTTCATCCTCTGATAAAATAAACTCACTCAAATCCCTTGAAGAAAATTTTGCTAATTTCCAAACATTATTATCCTTAACAACTACCAAAATCATTTTTGAATCAACAAAAAGAGAAGAATCTCTACTTAACTCAAAGTCTGCTTCAGATTCAACTTTTAAATTTTTTGACTTATTAAGCAACTGAAGCTTTGCAATACCTGAACAAAGTTTTATAGCTACAAAATCATCTTCTCTCTCATAAATTCCATACCTTCTAATACCATACTGAAAAGTTTTCTTATCCAATTGGTCTTTATCTGAGTCAATTAACCTAAGAACTCCTAAATTCGTATTGGGATTTAAAACCTCTAAAAACACAGGTTTATGATTTTTATTTTCATTTTCAAGAGACAATTTATCCACAACTTTTTGTTGACCCAACTGATCTTTAGAATTTAAAGACTTATTGGACAAGGGATTAGATCGATTATTTGAAACACTAGAAGTACTCTTAGGAGTACCAGCAGTAGCTTGCTTAAGTTGTTTTTTCAAATCTTCAGCTGACTCCAATTTTTTATCTTTTGCCGATGAGCTTACTTCCCCGGATTTTGGCAAATTCCTATCTTTTTTAACTATATTTCTTTGTTTACCTAATTTTTTCTGTGACTTATTAAGCCCTTCTGTCTTATCCTTTAAAACATTCCTCTCGACTATCTTATCATCATTAATTTGATTCTCAATACCTGTCTTTTCAACATCATCAGTAGCCTTCTCAAGTTGCTTTTTCAACTCTTCAGCTGACTTTAATCTTTCATCTTTTTTTGATGAACTTACTTCCCCGGGTTTTGGCAAATCCTTATCTTTAACCGCCTCTCTTTCAATTATCTTATCATCAATCTGCCTCTTAATTTCTTCCTTCTCAGCATCATCAGTAACCTTATCAAATTGTTCTTTCAAATCTTCAATAGTTTCAGTTAATTGCAATTTTTCATCTACTTTTGGCGAAATTATGTCTCCAGGCTTTGGCAAATTCTTATCTTTGTTCTCCTTATCAATACTTTCTTGTATTTTATCTTTCACTATATCCCTTTGCCTATCCAATCTTTCCTGAGAACTATCTAATTTTTTCTGTGACTTATTAAGCCCTTCTGTCTTATCCTTTAAAATATTCCTCTCGACTATTTTATCATCAATTTGCTTCTTAATACCTGTCTTTTCAACATCATCAGTAGCCTTCTCAAGTTGCTCCCTTAAATTATCAATAGTCTCGGTTAATTCATCATCAATGCTTCTCAAAGTAACAGACTCAATATCAATCTTCTCCTGATCAACATCACGAATTTCATCCTGCACATCGGTTAAATCTCTTGCAAAGTCAGTACCAACTTCTTCATTTTCACTTAAAAGAGATATTACCACCTTCTCTGTAACTATTTTGTCAAGATCAACATCTGATTCAATGTTGCCTGATAAAATATTTCTCTTAAGAGGAATAAAAATATGAGTCTTCCCAGCCCATTGGCTATAAACTCTTGAGAGTCCTACATTATGCTTACTTAAATCTTTAAGGGCAGGCTGAATATAAGAATCACTATAATAGTCCAAATCACCTCGGTAAGTAGCATTATATATTGTAATAGCTTTAGCAAGTAATTCTGCACTCTCTTTACTGTAACTAAAACCTTCCATTAAATACCCTATGAGTATTTTTCTAAGATTTAAAATACTATCAAGAGAAGATCTCTCACCAATAATAAAAACATCTGAACTACTCTTTTCATCCTCACTGTCAATATACCTATTAACATAATATTTATTGTAATAATTAGATTTGTTATTGATTAAATTCCTAGCTAAAAACTCACCAATACCTATTATTTGCTGATAAGTATCTGTAGAATCATAAGGACCCCGATAATTAACAAATTCAAGATCCATATTAACAAAATCTTTCAACTTTTTCTTATCAACTTCTCTAGCATGAAAAGTAAAAACATTTAAAAAGATGAATAAAAAAATAAAAAGTACCCGTATTCTTTTCATAATAAAATTCTCCCATAGTCAATTATAAACCCTATTATTAACTAAATCAGCATAAATTAAACATCAATTCTAACACACTATAATAAGATGTATTTAACAAATGATAACATAAAACTAGCAACAAAATGAATCAAAGCGCTACAATAATTTCATTAACGCACTGATTAATTTTGTCAGAAAAATTTTGTCGCTTTATAAATTTCAAAAGAGTTAAATATTTATTTCTATACTTTTTAAGATTATCCTCTGTAGAATTCAAAATTATCTTGCGCAAGCTTAGAAGAACTGCATAAGCTATCTCTAAACTGCCCTGATAATTCAATATTACATACTGAATATAATTATACACAAGTTCATCTTGCCCATAATAATATTCAAACTTAGCAATACTTTTAACCAATTGAATTACATTGCTAATATCCTTTTCTTCAATCGCCATATTAATAAAATTCTTAACTGAAGCTGCATCATCAACATATATGAAATACCTATAAAGTCGCCCTCTTTGAGCTATTCTATCAATTCCATTTTTTGGAGCAAGCCAATTATTAATAGCTTTTTTATATAAATTCAAATATTTTTTAGGAAAACTACCATATTTAATTACCAGAGAATCTAGAGTACCTAAAAAAGTATCATAAACCCTCCTATTGTAGGGAGAATTCAACATTTCATCAAGAGCCAAATAAATATCTTCATGATCTATTAAATATTTTTCGATAAAATCTATCCTATTTTGATGATACCTATTACCTAATGTATGATTCCAAACAATAACATCAAGCTCATCTTTATATTCATAATAGTAAGCAGTCAATATCCAATTAAGCCCACCAGTAGCAATTATTCCAACATTAGCTACAAGCCCTGATATTTCCTTCATACCATCATATCTATCAACCGGGTTGAAATATTCATCAAGAGCTAAAACACCATTTGATTTCATAACAATAAAAAGATTTTTGTTATCATAAAGCACAGCTTCCTTAAGTTTTAAAGACAAATTTTTAGAAAACATAAGTTCAAAGTTTTTACTTAAATTAAAAAAAAACCCATTATCGGACACTGCAACATATTCTCCATTAAACTTTTCAAATAAAAAATTAATAGGATAGTTCAAATTAATAGAATTTAACATATCACCAAAATCACTATCATATACAACTACATCTCCAGATTGATATCCAATAATTATCTCATTATTAGTACTTATCATTAATACATTGGGAAAAGACATAAGAGAAGCACTCCATATTTTCTCTCCCTCAGGATTAAAAGCAAACATTCTATAATTTTCATTTGCAATATAAAAATTACCATTTTCAAGAACAACAGAAGAAGTCACTGCCTTTCCTTCTATATTCACCTCAAAAATTTTCTGACCATCACCAAGTCTTAAAGCAATAACTCTCTTATCAGCCTGAGGAATTAAAATATAACCGTTCCCCATTGAAGGAGCTTTTATAGGAGAAGCATCTAAACTATATCTCCATATAAGCTTTCCTCTTCTAATCTTTTGAACTTCATTACGTCCTGTAATAACATAATATCCACTACCAAAATCCTTTAAGAGGAAGGGATACGGTACTCGATCTAACCTATAAGAATATTTTTTATCTAAAGACATAGTATAAGTTATCAACCACCTATCCTTTGTTAACACCGTAATAGTATTACGTAACTCATCAAGAATAGGACTTCCTAAAATCTGCCCTGTTAAAGCTTTCTGGAAATAAAGGTTAACATTTGCTGCAAGGGAAAAACAAGCACCTAAAAATATAAAAATACAAATATTTAACTTCAAAACCATAAACATCCTGTAATGGTTAAACATATAACTAAAGTTTCAAGCTGGCATGTCCTTCATAAAACTTATCCCTTAACTCCTTAACTTTAGGATCATCAATATACTCTGAAAAAGTCATAAAACGATCAATTATACCATTAGGCGTAAATTCAATAATCCTATTAGCAACGGTATCAATAAATTGATGGTCATGAGACGTAAATAATACAACTCCTTTAAAATCTCGAAGACCGGTATTTAAAGATGTAATTGCTTCAAGATCTAAATGATTGGTCGGTTGATCTAATAACAATACATTAGCTCCACTAAGCATTATCTTTGAAAGCATACACCTTACCTTTTCACCCCCTGAAAGGATATTAACTTTTTTTAAAGCCTCATCTTGACTAAAAAGCATTCGTCCCAAAAATCCTCTAATATAAGTTTCATCCTGATCCTTTGAATACTTCCTTAGCCAATCCACCAAACTTAAATCCACACTAAAATATTTTTCATTATCCTTCTTAAAGTACGCAAAATTAACAGTAGCACCCCATTCATAATGCCCCTTATAATCTCTATCTTCATTGGTAATTACATCAAAAAGAAAACTTGCTGAGATTGGACTGCCTAAAAAAACAATCTTTTGCCCAGGTTCTACAACAATGCTAAACTTGTTTAAAATATATTGTCCTTCAAATTCCTTAGTCAGATTTTTAATTGTAATAACATTTTTTCCAAGCTCTCTCTCACTCTTAAAGTTAACATAAGGAAATTTCCTTGAAGATGGTTTTAGATCTTCAACTTTAATCTTATCAATTAACTTCTTTCTTGAAGTTGCTTGTCTAGATTTTGATGCATTACTTGAAAACCTTTGAATAAAGGTCTTAAGTTCTGCTATTTTCTCTTCAGATCTTTTCTTAGCATCTTTTAGTTGCTTATTAAGAATTTGACTGGTTTCATACCAAAAATCATAGTTACCAAAATAAACTTGAACTTTTCCATAATCAATATCAACAATATGAGTACAAACTTGATTTAAAAAGTGCCTATCATGTGACACAACAATAACTGTATTTTCAAAATTAATCAAAAATTCTTCTAGCCACTTAATCGATTGAATATCAAGATTATTAGTAGGTTCATCAAGAAGTAATATATCAGGCTCTCCAAACAGAGCTTGCGCTAAGAGTACCCTTACTTTCAAAGCCCCCTCAATATCTCTCATTAAACTAGAATGAACCGACTCATCTATGCCTAGCCCTTTAAGAAGTACCGCAGCATTAGACTCAGCCTCATAACCTCCAAGTTCGGCAAATTCAGCTTCAAGTTCTCCAGCCCTAATTCCATCTTCATCGCTAAAGTCAGGCTTTTCATAAATTTCATCTTTTTCTCTTTGAACAGCATAAAGCTTCTTGTGACCCATGATCACAGTATCAATAACCCTAAAATCATCATAAGCAAACTGATTTTGCTCAAGCACAGCCATTCTTTGATTTTTTGCAATTGACACTTCACCTTTGCTAGGTTCAATCGTTCCACCTAAAACTTTCAAAAACGTACTCTTACCCGCACCATTAGCTCCAATGATCCCATAACAATTTCCAGAAGAAAACTTAATATTAACATCTTTAAATAAAATTCTCTCTCCAAATGCAACTTCTAAATTACTTACTGTTATCAAAGTATTTTTCCACCTAAATTTGACATTTTATTAAAAGAATTATCTTTAAAATTAGATGAAGTTTCAAGTATTATCTAAATATATTGACTTAATACCTCAATTTTTCGTATATTTATATTATCAAATTAAGGAGATGTTTGAAAATGAAAAATATTAAACCTTTAGCTGATAGAGTTTTAATAAAAATAAAAGAAGCCGAAAGTAAAACAATTTCAGGACTATATATACCAGAAAATGCAAAAGAAAAAACAAACATTGGAACAGTTATAGCTATTGGCTCTAACAAGGAAGACATTACTGTTAAAGTCGGAGATACAGTGCTTTATGAAAAGTATGCTGGAGCTGCTGTCAAGATTGAAGACAAGGAACACTTAATTCTAAAAGCAAAAGAGATAATAGCTATTATAGAAGAATAAAAGAACAGAGAAACTAAACTTAAGTTTTAGTTTCTCTTAAAAAAGGCAAAACCTTAAAATGAACGGTTTACATCCTATTATCCTAGTCAAACAAATCACATTCAGGTTGATATATGACAATAACAATGTTACTTTTAAAAGTAGTAACTTTTTTTAAAGTGAATTTTTATAAATGAGTAAATCACAGAGCGGTTTACTCATTTGTTATTTTACTCATGAATAAATTAATATTTAAAGATAAAACTATATATTCAAGTAAATTTGAAGATATTTATTATAATCCACAATACGGACTTGAAGAGAGTATTTATGTATTCATCAAAGGCTGTGAACTAGATATAGACTTAGCAGCACTACAAAGTGCAACAATTGCAGAATTAGGATTTGGAACTGGTCTTAATTTCATAGCACTTTTAAAATATTTAAAAGAAAATAACCTAAAAACAAAAATTAATTATTACTCAATTGAAAAATTTCCACTGAAAAAGGAACAAATCAAAAAAGTATCACAATCTTTTAGCAAAGATATAAGTTATTTTAAGACATTGCTTAAAAAATATCCTAACACCCCAACAAAGAACATAAAGTACAAAATAACAAACAATATTAATTTAAAAATCTTAGTTGGAGAAGCTAGGGAAAAGCTTAAAGAACTACCAAAATACATAGACTACTGGTTTTTAGATGGGTTTAGTCCAAGCAAAAATCCCAAAATGTGGAATAAGGAAATATTCACCATAATTGCAAAAAAGAGCAAAATTGGAGCAAAACTTTCAACATTTTCTGCAGCAAGAATTGTAAAAGATGGACTAAAACTCGCTAATTTTAATTACTCTAGAATAAAAGGATTTAACAATAAAAAACATATGATAAAAGCACAAAAGAAACAATAAGAAGGCAAAATGTAAATTTTAAAAACACATTTTATAATTATAAACAAAAACTGTTTCAATAAACTAAATACTAAAAATACTGACCGTAAACGCAACGTAATTACAAGTAACATCACAATTCAAAAAGTCATCATTATTTTTTTAAATTATGAATATAATTGTTAATTTTTGCAATGAAAGAATCAAATTCTTCTAATTTTGACTTCTCAAGATCAATAATCTCCCCAGGAGCATTTGACAAGAAGTCTTGATTTTGAAGCTTTGCCAAAACTAAATGCTTAAGTCTCTCATATTTCTCTAGTTGTTTACCAAGCTTTACAAGCTCTTTATCAATATCTATTAGACTCTTAATATCTGCAAAACTCTCAAAATTAACATTAGGAACCCCTATCATACCAACATAATTTTCATTGTAAAAGATACAATCAAAGTTAATCAGTTTCTTTGCAATATGCTCATGCTCCTTAAAATATCTCTCGTATTTAAAAGTATCACCAAATCGCAAAGCAACATTAATCTTAATATTAGGAACTATACTAAATTCACTCCTAAGAGTTCTAATTGACACAATAAATTCTTTCAATAAATTAAACCGATAATACTCTTCCTTAAAATCTCTTTGACTAACATACTCAGGATACTTTTCTAAAGCTAATACATCTTGCAAAGACGTAAGCTTAGAATAAATCTCTTCGGTAATAAAAGGTATAAAGGGATGCATAATGAGTAAAGATTCTTTCAAGAAAAATATCAGTTTAGAAATAGTCATATTTTGAAGATTAATATCATCACTATTTAAATTAATTTTACTAATTTCAATGTACCAATCACAAAAATCATTCCAAAAAAATTCATATACTGCTTTAGTAGCCTCATTATACTTATAATTTTTAAAAGCCCAATCTATAACGGCAACAGTTGAATTTAAACTCGTAAGTAACCATTTATCGATATCATCTAACTCAAAATTGTCTAATATTAGCCTACCTTCTAAATTTGATAAAATAAATTTAGACGCATTAAATACTTTATTTAAAAACTTAGCTCCAAACATAAAATCTTTAGTGTCAATATTCAAATCCTGACCTTGCACAGATAAAAATGCAAGAGTAAAACGTAAAGCATCACTTCCATACTGATCGATAATTTCAAGAGGATCTATGCCATTCCCTAAAGATTTTGACATTTTTCTACCCTTTTTATCTCTTAAAAGGGGTGTTATATATATATCTTTAAAAGGAACTTGTCCTGTAAACTCAAGTCCTGCCATTACCATTCTTGCTACCCAGAAAAATATTATGTCATAAGCGGTAACCAAAGTATTTGTAGGATAATAATTTTTAAAATCAAGAGTAACTTTTGGCCAGCCAAGAGAAGAAAATGGCCATAACCAAGAAGAAAACCAAGTATCAAGTACATCTGGATCTCTAAAGAAACTTCTGCCCTTATTCTCTTCACTTAGAGAAGGATCAAATTCACTAACAATAATCTCTCCTGTTTTAACATCATACCAGGCAGGAATTCTGTGTCCCCAAACCAACTGTCTAGATATACACCAATCTCTAATATTTAATAACCAATGTTTATATGTATTTTCCCATTTTTTAGGATAAAATCTAATCTCATCGTTTATTAAAGCTTGTAAAGCAGCATCAGCTAATGGTTTCATTCTCACGAACCATTGATTTGATAAATAAGGCTCAATGATCTCTCCAGATCTATGACAATGCCCAACCTGATGTTTATGATTCTTAACATCTATTAAAAATCCTCTGTCTCTTAAATCTCTTTCTATCTTGTCTCTTGCAACACTAACACTTAAACCTTGATACTCAATTGGAACACTTTCATTAAGTTTTGCATCCTTAGTTAAAATATTTATCTTAGCAAGATCATGCCTTTTTGCAATTTCAAAGTCATTAGGATCATGGGCAGGTGTTATCTTTAAAGCACCACTACCAAATTCCATATCAACATAACTATCTGCTATTATTTTAACCTTTCTATTTGCAATAGGAATTGTAACGTCTCTACCAATCAAAGATTTATACCGATCATCGTTAGGATTAACAGCAACAGCCATATCTCCAAACATTGTTTCAGGTCGAGTGGTTGCAACTTCAATAAAATTACCATCATCTAATAAATACTTAATAAAATAAATCTTCCCAATAACCTCTCTGTACTCAACTTCTTCATCACTAACAACACTTCCAGACCCAGGATCAAGGTTGACAAGATATTCTCCCTTATAAATAAATCCCTTATTATATAAATCAATAAAAGCCTTATTAACAGCCTGACAAAGCCCAGCATCAAGAGTAAATCTCTCTCTGGAATGATCATAGGAAGCCCCGAGCCTTTTTATTTGATTAACAATTATTTCTCTATGTTTATCCTTTAATTTAAAAATTTCTTCAACAAATTCTTCACGACTAAAATCATCCTTACTTTTTCCAAGCTCTCCAAGCTGTTTTTCAAAAACCGCTTGAGTTGCAATTCCAGCATGATCTGTCCCAAAAAGCCAAAGAGTATTAGCTCCCTGCATTCTCTTGTAACGAACAAGAATATCTTGCAAAGTAAAATTAAGGGCATGTCCCATATGAAGAATGCCTGTAACATTTGGCGGCGGTGCTACTATACTAAATTTAGGCTCAATCCCATCATTAGGAATAAATACCCCATTATCTAGCCATTTCTTATAAATTCTATCTTCAAAAACCTTAGGATTATAATTTTTTGAAAGCTCATCACTCATTACTTAAGATTATCTCCTATAATATCCATTCGACTTAGATTTTTAAAAAGCTCCTCATAATTACTTGAATTCATAATATTATGAAAATACTCGCTACATCTTTCATCTTCATTAAAATAAATTTTAAAGTACTTCTTAAGTTTATTAAAATCCTTAGTAAGACTCCAAGTAGAATGAAAATCTGTTATATGCAATTTTAATATATTTAATCTAAAATTTAAATTATTACTCAAAAAGTTAGGCAAACCTTTTCTAAATAAGTTTAAATTTCTAAAAATTCCACGACCAAACATTACTCCATCAATAGAATGTTTCTCTACAATCTGATGAGCTTGCTCTAAACTCAAAATATCTCCATTACCAATAATTAATGCAGAAGGATTGATTTGATCCCTCAGATTAACAAGTTTATCAAACACAGAAATATCTATAGACCCTTCACTTTGATTAATAGCAAGCCTGGGATGCACGGTCAACATATCAATACCTAACTTAAGTAAAAACCCCAACCAATCTTCAACCTCAGAATAGAAAAAACCATGTCTTGTTTTAACACTAAGAGACAATCCAAATTTTAAACACGCCTCTTTACTTGCCATAATTATTTCACGAGCCAAGGATTTATTATTAATCAAAGCAGAACAAACTCCCTTTTTAACTATTTTCTTCTTAGGACAGCCCATATTAAGATCAATGCCCCAAAATCCCAAATTACTTAAGATTTCTATTGCTTTAAAAAATTCATCAGGCTCATTGCCCCAAATTTGAGCAATCAAAGGTCTATTCAGTTCATCATTTTTTGTCAAAATATGTTGCATTGACTGCTTTGATTTATTTAAAAGCCCTTTTACAGAAATAAATTCGGTAAAATAAATATCAGGACCATCCTTTCCATTGCCTATCAAATGAATCAAATTTCTAAAAACAGTATCTGTAACATCTTCCATTGGAGCCAAAATCATAATTGGACGACTCATATTGCTTAAAAAATTCATAAAATAAATATATAATAAGACAACACCATGGTAAAGAAGTGCACAAAATGAATTTTAAAGAAACTAATATACCTTGCAAAAGAATAAAAAAATTCTCAATATCAACTTCAGATGGATTTAAGAATATATTAAAAATTAACAAAGGCATAATAATTCTTTTCTATATCAATTTTCACTATTACAAAAATGTTCAAATTGCAATAAACAATCACATAAACTTTATGGAAAAATCCCTTGAATAGAAACAATAATGATAATTTGGAGCAATATTTCAAGAAATGAGCTCAATTTATAACAACTCAAAATTAAATAATTTCACAAATAATATTTATAAAAATATTTTTAAAGAATCAATAAAAAGGATACTTAGTAAAATTGAACTTAATTGAATATATATTCAAAAAAGCAGAGTTAAACATCAAAGGCTTTGTAAAAAGAAATACACAATTAAAGATGATCGAAAAAATAAGCAAAGCCCTTGAAAATGAAAATTTTTTAGTTATTGAAGCACCCACAGGAACTGGAAAAAGTTTTGCATACTTAATTGCTGCTATTGACTTCATTCAAAAAACACAAGAAAAAATAATAATCTCAACAGCATCTATTAACCTTCAGGAACAATTAATAAAAAAAGATATCGAATCTCTAGAAAAAATCATTCCTTTTAAAATGAAGTTTGGAATAATTAAAGGAATGAAAAACTATCTCTGCCTTCGCCGGCTTAAAGAATTTGAAAGGAATCTTTTAACATATACATTTAATAAAAAAAATTTACAAACATTAATCTACTGGTCACAAAATACACAAACAGGTGATAAAGACGAACTTAATTTTATTGACGAGCAAATCTGGGAAGAAGTATCGGCAAGCCCTGAGACATGTTCAGGTATTACCTGTCCTGATGACAATAAATGTTTTTTTAAAAAGGCAAGAAAACAAATATTAGAATGTGATATTATCATAACCAATCATCATTTACTTCTAAATGATCTCTACATAAAAAATGAAATATTAACAGAAAAAGAAAATTATGAAAACGGTTCTGAAAAAAATGATGATGAGATTAATTTAATATTGCCTAATACAAAAAATATAATAATTGATGAAGCTCATTACCTAGAAGAAGCTGCAAGAACATTATTTAGCAGAAGTTTTTCAAGAATTGGAATAAAAAAAATTTTTACCAAAATAGATAAAATAATAAAAAAACAGAACATAAATAATAAATATAAAAAAAATTTTGAAACTTCAACAATGCGATGCTTTGAAAATATTGAATATATAATACAAACACAAAAAGATTTTCCATCAATTTATAGAGTTACTAATGATACACATAAAACAAATTTTTATATAAGAATTAAAACACATTTACAAAATGTCATATATAACTTAGGAAATTACAAAGAAACCATAACATCTTTAACACAAGAGATAGAAAATAAAACAGCAAAAATAGAACTAAACAGACTAATTAAAAATATAGAATATAAAGAATCATTAATTAAAATTTTAATCTCTGAAAATCAATATGACAATCTTTGTTTTTGGATAGAAAATAAAAAAAATGTGCTTATATTTAAAATATCAGAGATTTATTTAGGCCCTGGTCTAAATAAAATTATGTATAAACGAGTAAAAAGGATAATTTTCACATCAGCTACTCTAATGACAAATCAATCATTTTCATATTTTTTAAATCAAACAGGATTGAACTTAAGTGATCAAAATATCAAAATAGAAAAGTTGCCATATTCTTTTCCTTACAGGCAAAGATCAATACTTACCGTTATATCAGATATTGAATACCCTAATAAAGAAGAAAAATTTTTAAATCAGTCAACACAGTATATTAAAGAACTTGTAATGTTAAACAAAGGCGGTACCTTAATTCTTTTAACCTCACTTAAAAGCCTAGAATATATAAGCAAAAACATTAAAGACTTTTTATTTACAAATGATATAAACCTCTTCATACAAGGGAAATTGCCAAAACATGAATTAATAAATTCTTTCAAAGAATCACAAAAAAAAAGCGTACTCATAGGAATAAAAAATTTTTGGGAAGGAATTGATATTAAAGGGGATAAATTAACAATGGTAATAATTCCCAAACTGCCATTTCAAACTCCTTCTGATCCAATTTTAATAGCAAAAAACGAATTGGCTACAAAATCGAATAAAAATTTTTTCACACAAGAAACACTGCCACAAGCAATAATGAAATTCAAACAAGGATTCGGAAGATTAATTAGAGATCCAAAAGACTATGGGATCATAGTATGTTTTGATAAAAGACTTGTTGAAAAAAATTACGGTACATTATTCCTACAATCCTTACCTAATATCAAAACTTATTACTCAAACTTTGAAAATATCAAACACATAATAGACACATTCTTTAAAAAGATAGATCAAAATACTAATCCATAGAAATACTATCTCCTGGAATTTTAGTCTTTCTTACCAAAATATCCCTATAGCCTGTAGATTTAATAAGTTCAACATTTTTATGAATATCATCAGCATAAGTAGGAATGAACACTGTAAAAAAAGGTCCATGAGAATTCACTAAAACATTAAGCCCAACTTTTTGAAGTATTCTATAAGCTCTTTGAGCATAATCTTTAGTCTTATAAGAACCAACTTGTATATAAAAATCTGGTTCTTTAGTCGAATTATCTAAAATTTTTTCTGCAACCTCAGAATGATCTTTATCTAAGTCAGCATTACTGTTTAATTTTGAACCTGAAACAACTGAATCATCCTTAGAAAAATCTTCAGTATTAACAGTTTTTTTAGCTTCCTGCGTCACAACTTTATTTTCATCCAATTGTTCCAATATCTCAATTTTTACAGGAGCAACACCTATTCCTAGAAAATCTAACTTTTCAGCAGCAGATTTTGATAAATCAATTATTCTATCCTTCCTAAAAGGACCCCTATCATTAATTCTTACAACAACTGTCCTATTATTAAGTAAATTAGTAACTCTTACAATAGTATTAAATGGAAGTTCCTTGTGAGCAGCCGTAAGAGCTGTCATATCAAATTTTTCACCATTAGCAGTAGATTTGCCATGAAAAGCCTCGCCATACCATGAAGCAAGTCCAACAGTAGCACTGTTTAATTGAGTAAAAGCAAAAAACAAAAATAAGAACCCAAATCTAATATCCATAAGATTAAATAAATTTACCATGACATGTATTATATCATATTGCATATTACAATAAAAAGCTTAAAACCTATAACATAAAATCAACAAGTTAATCTAAATTGTTTATTTGCAATTTTTTTGCTTTAATAAATAAGTAAGTAAAATTAATAGGAAATGACATTAATGAAAACAGAGATCATAGAACAACTCGAGATAAAAAAAGCAGCAAAACTGATAAGAGCAGGAGAATTAGTAGTATTTCCTACAGAAACAGTATATGGCATTGGGGCTAATGCATACAATGACGATGCAATACGAATGATCTTTTTAGTAAAGAGGCGTCCTATCACAAACCCTTTAATAGTACATGTTGAATCAATAGAAAAAATAAAAGAACTTGTAGAATATATACCAAAAAGTGCACTGATTCTAATGCAAAAATTCACCCCAGGCCCTCTAACATTTATACTAAAAAATGCGGGTAAAATATCTAACTTCATAAGCGGGGGACTTGACAGCATAGCAGTAAGAATACCATCAGAACCTGTAGCCCTCAAGTTAATAAAGATGAGCGGAGTTCCAATAGCAGCCCCATCAGCAAACTTATCAAGACGTCCCAGTGCCACTAATTTTGAAATGGCAATCAGGGAACTTGATGGTCTAGTTAAGGGAATTATCAAAAAAAATGAAGAATCAAAAATTGGTATAGAATCAACCGTTATAGGATTTGACTCTAAAGGAAATATATCAATACTAAGACCAGGTTCAATCACAAAAGAGATGATAGAAAAAGAACTTAAAGGAAAATTTAGAGTAGAATACTCAGTAGGAAAAGAAATGCTATCTAAATCACCTGGAAACTTACTAGAACATTACAAACCACGCATACCTGTTTATCTATTTAAGCAAAAAGATAATATAAGGCAGTATGCATCAAGGCAAGATACAAAAGTGCTCATCATGAAAGCTACTCTTAATTCATATTGGTTTAACAAATCTTGGAATATGAATAATATCTGTGTTTTTAATACATTAGAAGAATATGCAAAAAATATCTACAAAGTATTTGTAGAATCTGAGAAAACATACAAACAAATACTTGCTGAATTTGTAGATAACAGTCAACTTGGATACTCAATTAATAATAGACTTAAGAAAGCAAGTCTTAATAAATTTATTCCCTAAAAGCAATACAACATAAGTTAAAATTCACTACTCAATAGTCCCAAATATTTAAGGGCAAGAGGATCACTCGAATCATATTCAAGAACTATCTCAAAATACTCTCTAGCCTCTTTCCTACGTTCCATCTTTAGATAAAGAATTCCAAGATTTGAAACAATTTTGATATTATCAGGTTCAAGCTTCAAAGCTCTAAGTAAATATTTAAGACCATCATCAAACTTAAGGAGTTCCATAAAACAGATTGCAAGCTCGTTCATAGCATCGACATTCTTAGAATCAAGAGATAATACCTTAAGAAAAGCGTCTTTTGCCTCAGAGTAAAAACCCTTTCTTCTATATCCCCAGCCAAGCAAGAACCAAGCATTCCAAGAATCTTGATGATATTCTAAAAGTTTAACAAGTTTAGAAATAGCCTCATCTTCCTTCGATAAAATTATCAGATCATATATTCTCTCAAGATTTAAAGCTAAACTTTTATGAACTCCTATGGCATTTAATACGTCACTTACCTTATTTTTTAATCTTAAATTATTAGAAATTTTTAAATAATGCTTAAGTAACTCTTGAGCCCTGTCCAATTTGTATTGCTTAACAAAAAAAAAGCCAGCATTTGCAAACACATTTTCATTTGGACTCTCAAATTCTAAAAGTTTTTCATAAATCTCTAAAGCATTTTGATTACTAGTCATAGCATTCATGTTTTGATCAACCCTTAAAAAGTTTTCAGCCATCTTCTCATACAATAATGCCAAATTAAAAAGAAGAACTTCATTTTCATTATCAATACCTTTTAATGCCAAAAAAATCTCAAGAGCCAAATTATAATCTCCCTCATCAACCTTAGTAAGTCCAACATGAATAAGCGTATTGACAATATTAGGATTTAAAGCTAAGAGAAGCTTTTTATAATAAGAAAAATTCACATTATCTTGATCATAAGCCGAAATCTTAAGAATCGCAGACATAACAGCCTCAAAATTAAGTTCATCTTGAGAAAAATGCTTAACATCATCAACCTCAACGGGTAAAAGTACCTTAGGATCAAATATAAAATCTTTAATTTGACTTGTAAAATCTTCTGGAAGAGAAATATAAACAATATTTTTAAGCATAAATCCTCTAATTAAAATAATCATGAATTAACATAGTATAGTCAAGGGGAATCTTTTCCTCGCAGAATGCAATACCTAAAGCTAAAACCTTCCCATTAGGAGTTTGAATAACACTCAAATTTTTTGCCTTGCCCACAATAGAAACTCCCTTGTCTGCAATATCAAAACTTAAAGTTAAATCAGCATTACTTTCATCCATTCCCTCATAATCAAAAGAAGATATTAAAAGTGCACCTCCATAAGAGAGGTCTTTAATCAAGCATTTATGCTTAACACCCTTAACTTCAATAAAAGCTTTATCAGAACTAAGATTAAGCTTTCTAAGCGAATCTTTATCAATAATAATACGCTCATGTATTCTTTGATTCTGTCCAAGCTTTAAATCAAGCAGTTTGCCAATCTTAACTGCAACCTCTTCTGGCATAGGAGATAAAAAATCTAAAGTCAGCAAATTATACTCCTTCTCTTGAACAGAACAAGAAGATGTATTTACCAACTTCACAACTAAAGAGGGAATAAAAAAAGAATCATCTCCAACATTATCAAAACTCTTAAACTGAATATTGCCTGAATTTCCATTTTGTGCTAAAACAGGTAAAACTTTATCTTCTTGCAAAATAATCTTAATAGCATTCATAGAAATAGAATAAATTACACCATAGGCCAAATAATTACCAACTCTAATTTCAACAGAATTTTTAATATTAAGGAAACTGTTGATTTCAGTGCTCATCTTAATTTCTTTACCTCTATATTTAGCTTCATAATCTTTTATTTTCCTAGACAAAAACATAAACCTCTCCTTTAAAATCTAACAAACATGTTAAAATCGACATTCAGGAACTTTAAAGTAATAACATTCAAAATTTTTAAGTTATGCATACACTTTAAAATAATTTTATCCCAAAATATTAGATACAACCAATAGTTAATAACTTATTCAACATATCTACGAAAATCACATTAATATCCAAATAAAATCAAAATGTAAAATCAATTGTATAAACAAAAACAGCAAAAAAAGCCTTAACAAAAGATAAGCCACCCTTACTTTAATCCATATTCTCATTTCTTGCCAATTTGCATTACAGAATCCATATAGTATATATAAGAAGGAATTATAACAATAATTTCACATTAATAACAACTCATGTAAATATACTAATTTTAACATATTTATAGTATAATTATATTGGAAGGATATAACTTGAAAAATCTTAACTTTAGTAAAAAAGCTAACTTACTCATTTATATAACATATTTTACTATTAGTTTCTCTATTATCTTACTATCAATTGCAATAGTTGAGACTGTAAACATTCAAAGAGACAAAAATTTTGGCGACGTAAATCCTGCCATACCTTCAAAGCTTTTTGATACAAATGGCAGAATAATAACACAATTTATATCCGACGAGAATAGAGAATTACTCTCTTTAAGAGAAATACCTAATAACTTAATAAGTACACTTTTAATACGCGAAGATCTTAGTTTTTTCTTTCACAGAGGCTTCTCACTCATGGGAATCCTCAGAGCTGCTTTTAATATTGCTATTGGAAGATACTTTTCAGGAGGAAGTACTTTAACACAACAATTGGCAAAACTCCTTTACACCAATCAAGCAAGACGATCAATCTTAAGAAAGCTAAATGAAATTTGGTGGGCCATACAACTTGAAAAGAAACTATCAAAATATGAAATACTTGAAAAATATTTAAATAAAGTGTATTTTGGAAACGGAAATTACGGAGTAGTAGCAGCATCAAAATTCTTTTTCAATAAAAGCGTAAAAGATATTAACACTGCAGAAGCGGTTTTAATGATTATACAACTACCAAACGCAAAACTCTATTCACCATTTTACAATCCAGAATTCGCTAAAAAAATACAAAAGGCAGTATTGCATCAAGTAGTATCTAATGGAATTATAAGTACTGAACTAGCTGAGAGAGAGTTTAATGAATACTGGAAAAACTACGATTGGACTCGTATGGCAGACACATCAGCTATCTCTGATAAAGAAGATCATGCACCTTATTTCTCAGAATACATAAGGCAAAGAATAATTAAACATCTTCCATCCGGAGCAAACATATACAAAGACGGGTACTCAATATACACAACACTTGATCTTGATGCACAAAAGTATGCAGATGAAATTACACAAGAAATGATCATAAAAACAAGAAAAATGTATAATTCTACTAAATCATCTGAGACGCTGGTAATTAACTCAGAAATAGTTCCCATAATTGACACAATATCTGATCTATTTGGAATAAGAAGCACTAGAGTAAATGGAAGACAATACAAAAAATTAAGAACAAGAAAATTTTACGAAGACAATATTGATTTAATTGCAAGTTTCGCAGCAATATTAGGCATTGACAAAATAGACAAAGCAACAAAAGAATACACAATAAACAATAAAACAAATCCAAACTTCATTGTACAACCAGAAGGCGCATTCATAGCACTAGATACCACAACAGGAGCAATAAAAGCAATGGTTGGGGGAAGCGGATATAGAAAAGGAAGCGAATTTAATAGAGCAACCCAAGCAAAAATACAACCTGGAAGTGCATTTAAAGCCTTATACTTTTCAGCAGCTATTGATCTTAAAAAAATCACAGCTGCAACAATGTTTTCAGACTCTCCAGTAGCATTTTTCAATCAAGAAGGAGAAGTCTATGCACCTGAAAACTACGGAGGAAAATGGAGAGGCAATGTACTAACACGTAAAGTACTAGCTTTATCACTAAATATTCCTTCTCTTAGAATACTCGATACATTAGGATTTGAAAACGCAATTAAATATTCTGCTAAATTATTAGGAATAAAAGATCAAAATGAAATAAACAAAACATTTCCTAAAGTATATCCTCTTGCACTCGGTGTCATATCAACATCTCCAATACAAATGGCAAGAGCATTCGCAATTTTGGGCAATAATGGCAAAGAAGTGGAACCATATGGAATTAAATATATTGAAGATAGAAATGGAAAAGTAATAGCAAATGTAGAATCCGAAACACTAACAGCAATTAAAAACAAAGGAGCCAATGCACAAATAGTATCTCCTCAAACTGCCTATATTATGACAGACATGATGAAATCAACAATTCAATATGGCACCTTAGCAAATCAAAGACATACAAATCTTAAAGACTTTAAATCTGACATTGCAGGAAAATCAGGAACTACTCAAAACTGGGCTGATGGATGGGCAATAGGATACTCACCCTATATAACAACGGCTTTATGGGTTGGTTTTGATAAAAAGGGATATTCATTAGGAATTGCTGGAACAGGTACAGGACTTGCCGGTCCTAGTTGGGGAAAATTTATGGCAGAATACCATAAAAATTTACCTAGAAAAGTTTTCATAAGACCTAAAGGCATAATTAATGTACAAGTACAATCAGAAACAGGACTATTACCAGAAGGGGTACCTAACGAAACAACAATAAATGAAATATTCATTGCAGGAACTCAGCCATTTGAAAAGTCAAAATACTATGAAAATAAATCTGAATTTTTAAATAAAATGGAATTTAATGTTTATGGAATCGATAAAATCGATGACAACAATGAGTTAAACATTGAGGTTAATGAATTTGAATATCTTATAGATGATTTTAATCCATTAAATAAAATAGACAACAAAACAGAACTTGAAAATGATATCAATGAAACTAATAATAGTAGTTTGGATAATAGTTTAGAAAATGAACATAATCAAGAAAACGTGAATCATGACATACCAGATATAAATCTAGATAATAACATCAACAATACAAAGACAAATGATAATGATGACAACATTAATATAGATGATACTAATATAGACAAAAAAGACAAAGGAAACAATGAAGAAAGTAAAGCGAATCCTCTCATTGATGAAAATGAACAAATTGACGAAAATGGGCACAAAGATGTAAATGGAGAAAATATTCAATTGGATTAATAAAAATGTTAATAGATTTAGAACAAATAAAAATAAAAAAACGAATCAGACAAAATATAGGAGACACCTCAACTCTTAAAGAAAGCATTAAAAAACATGGTTTAATCTACCCAATAATAATAGATAAAAACAAAAATCTAGTAGCGGGTTTTAGAAGATATCAGGTATTAAAAGAACTTGGATATAAAGAAGTCGATGTCAAGGTAATTCCCACAGAAGATAAAAAAATTTTACTTGAAATTGAACTTGATGAGAATAATGCCAGAAAATCATTTACAAAAAGTGAATCAGAGTCAGGAGAAGAACAATTAAAATATTATTCAGAAAAAAACATAATAATCAGGTTTTTAAAATTTATAATACTTAAAATAAAAAAAATACTAAAAAGAAAAAAACAAAATAAAACTTAAATATATAAGAACTATTGGAGGAGGCTTCATGCTTAAGTATATAAACCTTAATAAACTTAAAAATTTTCAAGAATTAAGACAAACCAATCCCGAAGAACTAAAAAAGACTTTAAGTGAGGATAGAATAAAAAAATATGACATCAAAATAGAAGGACATCAAGTACATTATAACTATGCTACAAAACAAATTAACGAAACTCACTTAAACATATTTCAAAATTTAAGCGATGAAGCAAATTTAATAGAAAAATATAAAGAAATCATCGATGGAAAACATATTAATATCAGCGAAAATAGAAAAGTTCTGCACCATTTGACAAGAAAGCAACTTGGAACAGAAGTCATAGAAAATAATGAAAATATGAGGGAATTTTTTGAAAGAGAACTTAAAAGAATTTTTGAATTTGCAAAACAAGTTCAAAATGGATCGATTAAGAGCACAAGTGGAAAAGTCTTTAAAAATGTGGTACAAATCGGAATTGGCGGTTCAAGTCTTGGTCCAAAAGCACTATATACTGCGATCAAAAATTACGCTAAGCAGAAAAATTTACACATGATGAAAGCCTATTTTATTTCAAATGTTGATCCAGATGAGACAGAAGAAGTATTAAGTGAAATAGACCTTCAAGAAACCTTATTTATTATAGTATCAAAAAGCGGAAACACACTAGAGACAGCAGCTAATATGCAATTTTTAATTAAAAAATTAGAAAATAATGGTATCAAAGAATACCAAAAACAAATCATAATCATTACATCAAAGGGAAGTATGCTAGCACTTGAACAGGGATATCTTGAATACTTCTTTATGCACGATTCAATTGGTGGAAGATTTTCACCAACATCAGCTGTTGGACTTACCTTAATTACACTTTGCTTCACAGAAAACGTTACAAAAGAAATATTAAAAGGAGCTTGTGAGGTTGACAAAAAAGCATTAAATAAAAACGTAAGAGAAAATGCACCTCTCTTAGCAGCACTAATTAGTGTATATGAGAGTAATATTCTTAACTACAGTAGCAACTGCATTATTGCATATTCAAAAGCAATGGAAAATTTTTATCTTCATCTGCAGCAACTTGAAATGGAAAGCAATGGGAAAAGTGTAAACAGATTTGGAGAAAAAATTGATTATAAAACAGTAAGAATAATTTGGGGAGGAATTGGAACGGATGTTCAACATTCATTCTTTCAAATGCTTCATCAAGGAACAGATATAGTTCCAATGGATCTAATAGGTTTTAGTGAATCTCAACTAAAACAGGATAGCACCCTAGAGGGAACATCAAACAATGATAAGTTAAAAGCAAATCTAATAGCCCAAATAATTGCATTCTCTTATGGCAAAAAAGATACAAACAAAAATAAAAACTTTGAAGGTGAGCGACCTTCTGCATTAATATATTCAAAAGAACTTACACCTTATACAGTAGGTGCAATACTATCCCACTACGAGAACAAAGTAATGTTTGAAGGATTCTTACTAAATATAAATTCATTCGACCAAGAAGGAGTTCAACTTGGGAAAGTCATTGCGACTAAGATTTTAAAGGACAATAACTTAAAAGATGAAATAATAAAATCCTATGATAGACTACTTCAAGAATAAAAAAGTAACAAAACTAATTCAAAAATTTATGATTAAAATCATGCTCATTACATTAAAATTTATAAATCAGAGGCAAAAAAAATGAACACAACAATAATATATACACTACTAAATATCACAATCATGTTTACATTAATAGGACTTCTATATTTTCTACACAAAAAACACATCTCATTTACAAAAAGACTACTAGTAGCCTTAGGATTAGGAATAGCCTTTGGGATAACTATGAAACATTGTTATGAATCAGAATCAATAATACTAAAAGAAACTATTGAGTGGATTAATATCCTAGGCATAGGATATATAAGACTCATTAAAATGATGGTAATACCACTTATACTTGTTTCAATAATATCTGCAATAGTAAAACTAACAAATAGCCAAGATATTTGGAAAATGAGCTTATCCGTAATACTTATGCTTATATTTACAGCAGGAATTGCTGCAATAATTGGAATTGGTACCTCTCTCTTCTTTAATTTAACAGCAGAAGGACTCCAATCTGGAGTAGATGAAATTACACAAGGAAAAAAACTAAATCAAGGTCTTGAACGCCTACAAAAAACTCCAATTACACAAAAATTATCAGAACTGATCCCTGAGAATATATTTGCAGATATGGCAGGAACAAGATCAAACTCAACAATTGGAATAGTAATATTTGCTGCCTTAGTAGGAATCGTTGCTCTTAAAGTTGCAAAAAAAAAACCAGAATCAATAGAATTTTTTAAACAAATAATATCCACAGCACAAGATTTGACCTCTGGAATGATAATTTTAATTTTAAAATCAACACCTTATGCCATATTAGCAATGATTACAAAAATATCGGCAACAAGTGATATTTCAAGCATAATGAAACTTGGAAAATTTGCACTTGCTTCATATATTGCCATTGGCATTACAATTTTAATGCACATGACACTAATTGCACTTAATAGGCTAAATCCAATTATCTTCATTAAAAAAGCATGGCCGGTTTTGACATTTGCATTCATATCTCGTTCTAGCGCAGCAACAATACCTGTTAATGTAGAAGTACAAACCAAACAATTAGGAGTCAGTGAGGGAACTGCAAACCTTGCAAGTGCATTTGGGGTATCCATTGGACAAAATGGTTGTGCAGCACTCCATCCTGCAATGTTAGCAATAATGATTGCTCCTACCCAAGGAATAAACCCAACAGATCCTTTATTCTTACTCCAACTTATAGGAATAATAATAATAACCTCATTTGGAGCAGCTGGAGCTGGAGGAGGCGCAACAATAGCTTCTTTAATGGTTCTCTCATCAATGAACCTACCCGTTGAACTTGTTGGACTTGTAATATCTATTGAACCTTTAATTGACATGGGTAGAACATCTGTCAATGTCAGCGGTTCAATGGTTGCAGGAATAATAACAGCCAAGAACCTTAATCAATTAGACAGAAATATTTATAATAATCAAAATGAAATAGAAAAATAAGGAATTTTTATGAAAATAATAATTATTGGAGGAACTGCTGCAGGAACTAGTGCTGCTGCAAAAGCAAAACGAACAAATAAAGAATTAAACATCACCATTTATGAGAAAACAAATACTACATCTTTTGGAGCTTGTGGATTACCATATTTCATTGGAGGATTTTTTGATGAACCAAACAACATGATAGCCAGAACACCTGATGAATTTGAACAAAATGGAATATCAGTATTCACTGAACATGAGGTTATGAGAGTAGATATCAAAAATAATACCCTTCAAGTAAAAAACCTTCAAACAAAACAGATATTCAATGATACTTATGATAAATTAATGATTGCAACTGGGGGCAATCCCATCATCCCACCAATTAGCAACATCCAACTAAGTAACTTTTATACTCTAAGAAATATGCAAGATGGAAAAGAAATAAAAAAACTTTTTAAGAAGAAAGATATAAAAGACATAGTAATAATTGGAGCTGGATATATTGGAATTGAAATGGTAGAAGCTGCTAAAGCTTTAGAAAAAAATGTAAGAATAATTCAACTAGATAAACGAATACTAACCGAATCGTTTGACAGAGAAATTACTAATATCATGGAAGAAGAATTAATAAAAAACAATGTTCTACTCCACACAGATGAATTTGCAAAAAGCTTAATAGGAAAAGAAAAAGTTAAGGGAATCATTACAAATAAATCCGAATATAAAGCGGATCTTGTAATTCTTTCCACCGGTATCAAACCTGCTACTGAATTCTTAGAAGGTCAACTTGAGACCCTAAAAAATGGTGCAATCATTGTCAATGAATATGGAGAAACCAGCGTAAAAAACATTTTTTCTGCTGGGGATTGCGCCACAATTTATAATCTTGTAAGTAAAAAAAATGATTATATCCCCCTTGCAACAACAGCTAACAAACTAGGAAAAGTAATTGGTGAAAATCTAGCAGGAAGACACGTTGCTTTTAAAGGAACACTAGGCTCTGCATCAATTAAAGTCTTATCGCTTGAAGCAGCCAGGGCTGGTCTTACAGAAGAAACTGCTTTAAAGCTTGGAATTAAATATAAAACAGTATTTATAAAAGACAAAAACCATACAAATTATTACCCAAATCAAGAAGATTTGTATATTAAACTGATATACAATGAAGAAACAAAAGAAATCATTGGGGCACAAACAATTGGCAAAAATGGAGCTGCAATAAGAATGCATGCATTATCCTTAGCGATCTATTCAAAACTTACAACAAATGAAATTGGAATGATGGATTTTGCATATTCTCCACCATTCTCAAAAACTTGGGATGCATTAAATGTTGCAGGCAATGCAGCAAAATAAATCATAAGAACACTTTTATTTCTCGTTCTTCATACTAAATGGCTGACCGGTACTTGCAAGAACATCCCTCCAGAAAGAACCATTTATATTGACTTTATTTCTGGCAATTACTGCCATTTTTATTGGAATATGTACAAATTTTGTACTCCACAAGCTAATTAATAATTTTGTCTTACCTGCCATAGCAGCATGAACAGCATTGGAACCAAGACGAGCACAATAAAGAGAATCACTAGCATTAGCTGGAGAACTTCTCACAAGATAACTAGGATCAATATACTTAAGATTAATTGAAATATTTTTGGACTTAAAATACGTATTAATCTTATCTTTAATATAAAGTCCAATATCTTCATAAAGCAAGTTACCAGAATCGTCTTTTTTACGACTACTAGGATCAAAATACTTTTGTCCTGCGCCCTCTGCTATTAATATTACTGCATGGGGCATCTCATCCAAATTCTCTTTTGCCAAAAGTCGTCTTTCAAGATGTTCAAGAAGCCCATTAGGCCCCTCAATATCAAAATCTAGTTCTGGAATCAGACAAAAATTAACATCATTAGAAGATAAAGCGGTATGAGCAGCAATAAACCCAGAATCTCTACCCATAACTTTAACAAGACCAATTCCATTATAAGCACTATTTGCCTCAAAGTGAGCACCAGCAACTGCAGCAACTGATTGCTCTACAGCTGTTTCAAATCCAAAAGATTTTTGAACAAACATAAAATCATTATCTATTGTCTTTGGAATACCTACAACAGCAATCTTCAAATTTCTCCTCTCTATTTCCTCAGCAATTAGAACAGAACCTTTTTGTGTTCCATCTCCACCGATATTAAAGAGCATATTAATGCCCATTCTCTCCAAAGTATCAACTATTTCAACAGGTTTAATTCCTCCTCTTGATGAACCAAGTATTGTACCACCAAGTTGATTAATATCATCTACTACATCAGGATTTAGCTCAACAAAACTTAAATTAGAATCTGGCAAAAGTCCCTGATATCCGAATTTAACTCCATAAATATTATGCACTCCATATACTTTCCATAAAGTTCTAACAATGGAACGAATAACATCATTAAAACCTGGACAAAGACCTCCACAAGTAGTAATTGCCGCTTTAACATGCTTTGGAATAAAATAAATTTTATGTCTAGGTCCGGCTTTTTCTAAAAAAATATTCTCATATTGATCCCAAGCCTCGTCATTTTTATAAACATTAAATCTAATCTTATTAGCCTCACCAGTAAAATGAATATGACTCTCATCAGCATAAAAATTAATCAAAGGATTATCTTGCTTACATTCTCCTAAATTTTCTATTTTAAAATCTAAATTCTTATTCCTAAGTCTATGCATTAAGTTGCTCCTCCATAACTAAGTATTATTATAATTCAATTAATTCCTAATAAATTGACTTTGATCCTTAATCATATCGTATATATCATCATAAATATAAGGTGAACCTTCAACAGGAGACTTAATCAAATTACCTGCAATAAACTCAAAATATTTATTGAGCTTTGAATTTTTATCAAAATCAATAAATGGAATTCTATTATTAACAGATTCTCTAAAACTCTTTGCAAACGGAATAAAACCAATAAATTCTACTGGTATATTAATATTATTTTTAACAACATTGATTAAATTTTCACACATAGCTATTTCTTCGCTAGATTCTATCCTATTTAGTACAACTCTAGGATAAAAACTGTTCATCATCTTTTTTATCTTAAGTGATGAACTTAAAGATATGACTTCAATTCCTGTAACTAAATCTTTAAACTTAACGTTTGTACCTTCTATTTTATTTTTAAAAAAATTACTAATATATTCACGTTCAGCACTCTTTGGGGGAAACCCCAGATATAAAAGCCGATACAGTGCATTTTTCAAAAAAGAATAAGCGTTAAGTATGGAAGGGGTTTCTGGAACAGTAACGATTATACCACTGTAAGCTGATAAATAAAAATCCACTGTATTATAAGATGTACCTGAACCTAAATCTATAAAAACAAAATCAGCAACAAGATCTCTTTGAATCGAGTCTATTATTCTTTTTTTAATAGAAAAAGGAATATTGGCTGTTCCCGTATAAAGAGCATCTCCTGGAATCAGATAAAGCTTTTTATAAGGTGTTTTAATAATTAAACTTGAAAAATCTTTTTCACGCTTATTAATAAAGGAACCTATTCCAACACCAGTATTCTTAACCCCTAAACATGTATGCAGATTAGACCCACCAAGGTCAAGATCAACAAGTATTACAGTTTTACCTAAACATGCAAGTTTATAACCAATATTAGCAACAAAAGATGTTTTTCCAACACCTCCCTTTCCACTTGCAACAGGAATAATCTTAGTCATCTCAAAATCCTATTAATCGTTTTTCCTATCTTTACTAAACTTTTTCATGAAATTAAAAAACCTTAAAAATCCTAATTTTTTGGAATTTTCCGTGTAAGAAGCATCCTCTGATTTAGAAACTGATATTAAGTCTTTAATCAAATCCTTATTATTTGTAAAATTCTCAATTTTATCAGGCTTCCCACAAATTACAATTTTATCATCCTTTAAGAAAAAATAATCACCATCTACAAACTCATACCTAGAATTGCTTAAATTTCTAACAGCAATAACAGTAATGCCCTTCTCCCTTCTCAAGTCAGCCTCAAGAAGAGTTTTTCCTACATACTCTTTAGGAATAATAGTCTCAGCAACAATGATATCATGACCAACAATACTGTACGTTGAAAGATTAGGCGATACTAATAGTGGGGTTAACCTTCTTGCAGCATCCTTACTTGGAAATATAATTTTTGTAGCACCAAGAGTTTTTAATATCTCAGCATCATCCCTATCTTCAGTTTTAACACATATCTCTTTAACACCTAAAAGATTACAATAATGAGTAACAAGAGCACTCTTCCCAAGATCATTATCAAAATCAATAATAACAGCATCAGTATCTACAGGTATAACTTTTTTTAAAGTATTTTTAGTAAATTGGTCTAAAATAAAGCTTTCTGTAGAAATAACATCATATTCCTCAACCAATTCCTTTGAAGTATCAACAATAATAATTTGGCAATCAAGTTTACTTAAATTTTCAAGAACATGAATCCCTAAATTGCTAAGACCAATAATAACAAACGTTTTCACTCTTTCCTAACCCACTAAAATGTCTTGTCTTGGCCTTGTAAATTCTTCAAAACGAGATCTTCGTGAAACAAAAATTGCCATAGAAAAAAGTCCTATCCGACCTGCAAACATAGTAAAAATTATAATTACTTTACCTAAAAATGACAAATCCTGTGTAACACCAACTGACAAACCAACAGTACCAAAGGCAGAAAAAACTTCATATCCCAAATCAATAACTCTCCACTTTCCACCACTCTCAGCAGCAAGAAGAACAAAAAATGAAAAACACAAAATAAACACAGCCCTTACAAAAAATAAAAGTGCAAATCTTATGCTATCAATTGAAACTTTATAAGAACCAATAATATAACCATTACCATCTTGTGATTTTATTACCGCAAGAATAATTAAAAAAAAGGTAGTAATCTTAATTCCACCAGCAGTTGAACCTGGAGCACCACCAATGAACATGAATGGCAACGAAAGCATTTGGGTTCTACTTGTGATAAGAGCATTGTCAAGATAATTAAAACCAGCGGTCCTTGTGCTTATTGAATAAAATATTGAATTAAATATGAGAGTTCCAAGTGAATAACCTTCCTTAAGTTTATGCATTTCTGAGAAAAAAAATAAAATTGTACCTAAAATAATCAAAAAGAAACTCAGTAAAAAAACAATTTTAGCATGAAGAGACAACTTTTTCCGATATTTAATAGTATTCGTAATATCACGATATACCATAAACCCAAGTCCTCCACAAATAATCAAAATAGCAATAACAACTATTGCCTCAGGAACATCACGCCAAGCATAAATACTCTCAGAATGCATAGAAAATCCTGCATTACAAAAAGCTGAAATCGTTGTAAATAAAGCTTCAAGCAATGAAATATTAACACCTCGAAGTCTAAAACACACTAATATTAACAATACTCCAATTAATTCAATTAAAAAAGTTACAAAAAGTATACTTTTCAAAATCTTGACGGGATTATACTCAATATTTGAAAGAGAATATTGTTTAATTATCCGAGCATCGGTTAAATTCAACTTACGCTTAGGAATAAGCAAATAAAAAGTAGCAATTGTTATAAAACCAAGCCCCCCAAATTGAATCAATAACATTATAATGATAAACCCAAAAGTAGAAAAATTTTCCATCTTAACAGTAACAAGACCCGTAATACTAACAGCAGATACAGATGTAAACAAAACATCTATGTACTCTAATTTTTTCTCACCATTCCAAGCAATAGGCAATGACAACAATAGAGAGCCTAGGAACATAATCAAAATAAAATAACTGAAAAGAAAAAACCTATCACTAAACTCAAATTTCAACATAAACAAATAAAATATAACAAAATATATAAGTTATCATCATCAAAATTACAGGCCATTGAAATATTACCATAATTTTATTATTTTTAATACATGTTTGAAATTGAATTGAAAGCTTTTATTCCCAAAAATAAACTTAAAGAAATTTTAAAGTTGGCCAATCAAAAATTCAAATTTATCAAAGAAGAAATCAAAGATGATACTTATTACTGTAACACAGAAAAAATAATTAGAATAAGAAAATTTAACACTTTAGAAAAGATTGTAACCTTTAAAATTAAATCTTTAGAAAATGACATAGAAATAAACAAGGAAATCGAATTTAAAGTAGACCAAGTCAACAATTTTATATCTTTTCTAGAAGAAATGAATTTTAAATTTTTATACAAAAAAATCAAAAAAAGTCTAATTTATAAAAAAGAAAATTTAAACATAGAAATTAATGAAATTGAAAATCTTGGTTTTTTTTTAGAAATCGAAAAAATAATCTATGATAAGAATGAATTAAGTTTTGCCAAGACAGAAATTTACAAAACAATAAAAGAATTCAAATTACAAAATAATATTGAAAAAAAATCCTATTTTGAACTAATACTAGCTAATCAATCTAAAGTATAAAATCTTAAAATCTAAACTCAGATATGACAATATAAATCCTTTATCCTGATATTTTGCAAACTGGGGCTTACAAACAGATTTTTGAAAAATTTCAGATTCATTAAAAAAATACCAAGTATTATCATCAAAATAAATAAGCCTGATATCATTACCATCTTCAAAAGTTAAAAACAAATCATTCCTATAACTTAAAATATCACTAGTGACTCCATCAATCTTAATATTTGGACTTATATTTTGCCACTTATCATATTGCAATGTAAATACACTCACAACAGGTCTATCCTTTGTTATATAACTTAAAACAACTTGGTCAGATTTAGAATTAGAAATAATTTTGACAGAATTTGCTACATTTGCAGACTGAATATTTGCATTTCCCCAAGTTTTACCACTATCAATAATAAACTCAGAATTAACATAATTATTTACCTTATAATTATAAAAAATCCCCAGAAAAGGCTCAGAAATAATACCAATACTTGAAACATCATCAACATTGGCATTGCCTTTAGACATATAAGAATCCATGACACTATTCCAAATATTACTATATCCTTTATTTGCAACAAAGTTTACTTTATATTCACTACCAATTTTCCTTAAATAAGCTACATACAAATTATCTCTCTTATCAATGCCAATATTTACCAAAAATCCAATATTATCCCTAAATTTAGGACTAATATCAATCCACTTTCGACTATTAAATTTCTTGACTATAAGTTCGCTAGAAAAATCACTGGTATTCTTAGTCGTAAATACAACATATAATTCTCCTTTAGAATTAATTGCAAAATCAAAACACGCAATATCAGTAATATTATCATTAACAGCAGTACTTATATCAAACCAACCAATATTCTCAATAAATGAAGAAACCTTAATATCATCATTACCTTCTATCTGATAAGCAAGATAAATACTGCGATTATAAGTCCTTAAAATATATCTTTTAAGCTTCAAGCCTAATTGAAAGTTTGGCAAATCTTTTAATAAAAAAGTTTTATCTTTTTTCTTTATACCAGATATTTTAGCTTTTAAAGAGCTATCACTTATTATCGATAAATCTAAATCAGTAAGGATAAAATCAATATTTACATTCTCAGATGTGACATAGATCACAGCATAAAGAATATCTTTATTCAATTTAAGCTTGACATCTTTTTTTCTTATCTTATCTGTTATATATTTTTTATTAAAAATATCATATACCATATAGACAAAATCTGAATCTGAAGAAACATCAAAAGTTAAGATATAGTTAGAAGACTTGCTAACCTTTAGATAAACACTTCCCTTTCCACTTTCACTTGAAATACTTAAAGGCTTAACTTCCGTTAACATTTGCTTTAACTGAGCATGAGAATAAAAACCAATTAGTAACCAAATAAATATTAATAATACATTACTTCTCATACTTGCTAAGATACAAAAATATCACAACATAATCAATTAATGATATGATAGTTAGAAAGGCAGACATAGCATATATCATTCCAACAATAAAAGAAAAATTAAAATCTAGATTTAAAATTGAACTAATAAAATTCTCAATCAATGTAGTAATTCTCAACTTGTTTAAACTATAAAAAAAAAGACTAGCAAATGTTGCAATAGCATAAAATAACGACTTTATTTTACCCAAAAATTTAGCTTGTTGAACTATATCAAACTGAATAATTAAATTCCTAACAACACCAACAGAAAGTTCACGGTATATAAATATCATAAAAAAATAATATGGTGTAATCCCTTTATAAAAGAAAAAGGCAAAATATGTTAAATGTTGCAACACATCTGCATAAGGATCTAAAATCTTACCTACATTACTAACTAAATTATATTTTCTAGCAATATATCCATCAATAACATCTGTTATTTCATTAAAAATAATTAAAAACCAAATCAGAATTAAAAATAAATAAGAATTCCAAAGATCTTCAAGACATAATATAAATAAGATAACAAAAGATAATATAATTCTAAAAAAAGTTATTTTATTCGGACTCATTATAATTTCGCTATTCAAACTATAAAATCTCCTTATTAGAAACCTTTAATTTCACAAATTCAAGTGCTTCTTTCAGCTCAAGTCCATTAATCTGCTCATTTGTCCTGGTTCTAATCGAAATCTTTCCCTCTACTACCTCTTTTTCTCCCACAATAAACATATAAGGAACTTTTTGGGATTGATATTGTCTAATCTTTGCATTCATTCTCATATTGCAATCATTATCAAGTTTTATTCTAATTCCTTCCTTTTTAAAACGAGACAATACCTCCAACGCATACTCTTCTACAATATTGTTTACAGGAATAATTACAACTTGAAGAGGTGCCAACCATACAGGAAATGCACCACCATAATGTTCTACCAAAATTCCAAAAAACCTTTCAATAGAACCAAGAAGAGCCCTATGAATCATAAAAGGTTGCCTCTCCTTACCATCTTCTGCTGTATAAGTCATTTTAAATCTCGCAGGAAGATTAAAATCAAATTGAATTGTACTCATTTGCCATTCTCTCCCAAGAGAATCTATTATTTTAAGATCAATCTTAGGTCCATAAAAAGCCCCACCTCCCTCATCAATATCATAATCAATACCTAAATTAATCAAAGCTTCTTTTAAGACTTTTACAGACATTATCCAATCATCCTCATCCCCTACAGATTTTTCTGGCTTTGTCGAGAGATATGCTTTTAAAGCAGTAAATCCAAATTTATTCCACATATAAAGAGCAAATCTTAAAACCTCTTGGACCTCAAACTTAACTTGATCATAAGTACATATAATGTGTGCATCATCTTGAGTAAATCCTCTAACACGCATAGTACCATGAAGAGCACCTACCTTTTCATAACGATACACCGTACCAAGTTCAGCCCACCTAAACGGCAAATCTCTATAAGAATGCCTACCGGTATTATAAATAGCAATATGAAATGGACAATTCATAGGCTTAACATAATAATTACTCTTATCCATCTCCATTTTCTCAAACATGCTTTCTTTATAAAAATCTAAATGCCCAGAAGTTTCCCAAAGCCAAGATTTGCCAACATGAGGCGTAAAAAGTATGTCATAACCATTCTTAAAATGCTCCTCTCTCCAAAAATCTTCTATTAAAGCTCTTATTCTAGCACCACTTGGATGAAAAAATATAAGACCAGGTCCTATTTCTTCATGAACAGAAAACAAATCAAGTTCTCGACCAAGTTTTCTATGATCTCGCCTTTTTATCTCTTCTCGCAATTTAAGATATGCTTTTAAATCCTTTTCATTGTTCCATAAAGTCCCATAAATACGAGTAAGCATCTTATTTTTCTCATCACCACGCCAATAAGCACCTGCAATACTAATTAACTTAAATGCCTTTGGATCAATTTTTCCCATATTATCAATATGGGGGCCTTTACAAAGGTCAGTAAAATTATGACTTTTATATATTGAAATCTCATCTGCAATATCAAGCTCGTGAATTAAATCAATCTTATAAGGTTCATCTTTGAAAAGCATTAAAGCCTGTTCTTTAGTTATCACTTCCTTTACAAAAGAACTCCCTGTCTTTAGAATCTCTCTCATCTTTTGTTCTATTAACAAAAGATCATCTTCTATAATATGTTTTTCAAAATCAAAATCATAATAAAACCCATCTTTAATCGGGGGACCTATAGCAATCTTAGTATTTGGAAATAACTCAATTACAGCTTCTGCCATAACATGCGCAATCGAATGTCTTTTTTTATAAAGAACATCCTCTTTATCTAATTTCTCACTCATAATAACACCTTACAAACTCTAAGATTCTAAATTATAATATCATAATAAATTTAAGCACTAACCACAGTTATAGATAAACAATAAATCTTCTCAATACAATATACAAAAAAATTTAGTAAAAAAACAGACAAAACAAAAAATGCAATAAAATTTTCTAATCCATAGTGACTATAGACTCAATATTAAAATAAAGAGCCATAGCCAAAAAGAAAGTAATAGTAGATGAACCACCATAAGATAAAAAAGGCAAAGGAATACCTGTAATTGGCAAGAGCCCTAAAGACATACCAATATTAAAAGAGGTATGAAAAAACAAAAGACCCAATACACCAGCAAGTACCAAAGACATATATCTATCTTTACTTTTATTCATTATTATTAAAATCCTAAAAAAAATAAGAAAAAATAATATCAAAACTACACTAACTCCTAAAAAGCCAAATTCTTCAGCAAGAATTGAAAAAATAAAATCTGTACTCTGAGATGGAACATAATTTGCATGAGTGTAAGGACCTTTTAAAAATCCCTTACCGAACATACCTCCAGAACCAATAGCAATTTTTACTTGATTTAAATTCCAACCAGCCCCTTTAAGATCAATATTTGGATCTAAAAAAACCAAAAATCTTTTAATTTGGTAAGGTTTCATGAACTTTGACAAAAATTTAGAAAAAAAAGCCGCAATTAGTAAAATTGAACTCATAAATAATATATAAAAATAAATAAGTCTAATACTGAAATTATACTTTGAAACAAAAAAACCTATAGCAGAAGACAAAAACACCAAAATTAATACTAAAAAAGCTAATTGAAAATAAAAATTATTAGAAAAAATCAAATACAATATATTTCCCATATCTGCCTTGTATTCATACCAAACAGGCAATACCACAAAAAAAAATGAAAAAAATCCCGTTAATGCAAAATACAAAATATAGTGTATATCTATACCAGCAAAAAAGGAAATAAATATAAACATATTCAAGTAAACTACAGCAGTACCAAAATCAGGCTGTAAAAACACAAATAAAATAACAGGAACAATTAAAATAAAAGCAAAAATAAAAACAAAAAAATTATGATATTCATTCCTACTACTATAGAACTTAGCAAGGGTCAAAATACTAATAATCTTACCAAACTCTGAAGGTTGTCCACCTAATTTCCAAATTCCAATCCAAGATCTAGCTCCATTAACAGTAACACCAAAAATCGCAGTAAAAACCAAAGAAGCAACCAATAAAAAATATAAAGGATAAATCATGCCATGTATAATCTTAAGATCATATTTCCCTATTATAAAAATTACACAAAATCCACCAAGAACCCATACAATTTGTTTGATATATTCAATCTTCATCAAAGAACCATTAGAAGTATAATCACTAGAATATATAAGCAAGACTCCAATAAAAGATATCATTACCAAACTAAATAATGTTAAACTATCATAACTTTTTCTAAAAACAGCCATTTACTTTACCTAATATACCATGGTCTATACTCTTTAAGAATATCCTCATAACTCTGATTAGCAAAAATCCCTTGCATCATTAAATCTACAGATTTAGCAGACCACATATTATCTGTATTACTTCTTCCTTCAACCAAACTAAAAATAACAACTTGTTCACTAGGTGAAGCATTATAAGGAGCAAGAGCAACAAAAGAACTATTCTCAAGTCCAGTAACACCAGTTTGACCTGTACCGGTCTTTCCTCCAACCTCAACAGCCTTTGTAAGAACTGAATTTCTAGCAGTACCATAAGTTATAACATTTCTCATATATTTTTTCAAAAACTTAAAAGTATTTTGACTAATAATATCTGTTTTCTTAAGGACTTCGGGAACATTTTCAAGAATAACTTCATTAGTACTCCCATTTAAAATCCTATTAACAATTCTTGGTTTATAAATAACACCTTCATTTGCAATCATAGCTATCATATTGGCAATCTGCATAGGGGTAGCATTTAAAAACCCTTGACCTATTGAAAAATTGACAGTATCGCCACCTACCCAAGGTTGATTAAAAAATTTTTCCTTCCACTCAGGACTTGGAATAAGTCCTGAAACCTCATTTGGCAAATCAATCCCGGTTTTTTCACCAAATCCATACTCTTTTGCATACTTAAAAATTTTCTCAACACCAAGATACTTAAGTCCCAATATATAAAAATAAACATTACATGAATGAGCAACAGCATGTTCCAAATCGACATAACCATGACCACCTCGTTGCCAACAATGAAACACTCTATTGCCTACTCTAAAATATCCCGGACAATAAATTTTTCTAGCCCTATCAAGGACCTTTTCTTCTAATAACGCTGTGGTCAAAACCAATTTAAAAACAGATGCAGGGGGATAAACTGATTGTATTGCCCTATTTAGAAAAGAATAATCTTCTTTAGAATACTTATTATAAACATCATTCATTGAATAATAAGGATAATTATGCAGTGCTAACACACCACCTGTTGAAGGTTTTAACACTACCACAGTTCCATACCTTTTACCTAAAGTGTTCTTAGCAAGCAGTTGAATATCCTTATTAATATTTAAAACAATATTATTACCAGGCGTCATATGCTCTATAATAGAACCACTATCCATTTTTCTTTCTCTAGAATCTACCCTATATTTAATTAAACCTTCCTTCCCTCTGATATAACTATCATAAATTTGTTCAATGCCTAATTTTCCTATTGTAGAATTATTATCATACCCTTTAACATTATAAAAAGAACGAAGTTCCCTTTGATTAATCCTACCAACATACCCAATAGGATGAGAACAAGAATCATCTACTAAATAATTCCTTTTAAAAGAATATGTCCATAAAAATGCAGGATAATAACTTCTCTTCTCAGCAACTCTAAACAACATTTCTGGACTAAGTTCAACTATTTCTACATCCTTCAAATATCCTCTAGGAGCCTCAATTTTAGAGAGAATAAGTTCTCTTTCAATACCTAAAATACTTGATAAAAAATCTAACATCTCGTCCCTATCCTCAAGAGACATGCCATAATATTGTTCCAAACTAACCTTTAAAACAAATGCTGTAAGATTATTTGCAAGAACATTAAAGTTTGAATCTAAAATTTCACCCCGTGAAGCCTTGATTTTTTCAACTCTAGATAAAAGAACTGTTGCTTCTCTATCATAAAACAAGTGTTTTCCAATCTGCATTTTAAATAAAGTAAAAAGATAAGAAAAAAAAACGAAAAATAGAAGCAACAGGCCAAACATATATCGACCCTTCAAAATAACCTTCATTTTAATATTCCTCTTTAATAGTATAAAGATTTCTCGTACAATAATTTAAAATTGGATACAAAAAATTTAAAAACACTATATTTATAACAATATTAAAATCAAATATCGAATAATTGAATCCTTTAAGATCAATAAAATCTGCAAAAGTCATTGCTACAAACCAAATAACAAATTTTGAAAAAATAAAAAATATTGTTATACTAAACATGCTCTTTGGAACAATCAATTTAACTTTTTCAAGAAGATAAAATATCAAAACATAACTAAAAACAAAAAATCCAAGTGGCAAACCATTGAAATATTCCATAATAAAACCATGTAAAATACTTGAAATTAAACCTATATTAAAAACAAAGTTTAGAGAATTAAAAATTAAAATAATTAAAAATATATCTATTGAAAAAGAAAAATTAATATCACAATAATATTGAAAAACTTGTCCTAAAAATATACTAACGATATAATAGAGTATAAAAGATATCACTTTTCTATCCTCTGATTACCCTTAATTAAAAAAACATATTCTAACTTATCTAAAACTATGACAGGTTCTATTTTAATACTTAAAAGAGAGTTATATTCAAGAACATCAAAATGAGTAATTTTTCCTATATAAATTCCACTAGGATAATCACTAAATCCAGCAGTAACAACTGAGTCTCCAATCTTTAAAGTATTTTCGGCTAATTTATTAACATAATTCATCTCAAGAACTTCACCATATCCCTTACCCTCAACTAGACCAATGAATTTGCTATTTTGAATTCTTGCAGAGACAAAATTTTCATAACTGGTTAAAGGCAAAACTCTCGCAGTATCCGCATAAACCTTAACAACTTTGCCAACAAGACCACTAAACCCATCTTGATAAGCAACAGCTATCATATCTTTTTGCACACCATCATTATAGCCTTTATTAATAGCCATTAAAGATGAAACATTTGCATAGTTTAAGTAAATTATTTCAGCTGAAATAAAATCATTAGAATGTACCGAATAAAATCCAAGCTGTTCTTTAAGCCTGGCATTTTCCTGTCTTAACACTTGCACATTCTGAATTACTATTTCAAGTTGCTGTATTCTTTTCTTATAAGCTTCTATTGTCTCACCATAATCTTTATATTCATTTATCGCCTTAAAAATACTAGAAATAAAATTAAAAAACTCATGCACATTTCGTTGAATATATGAATTTAAAGTAAAAATAAAAAAATCGTCTCTTTTATTAATCTTAGAAGCACTTGAATCATAGAGCATAAGAATGATAGCAAATATTAATACACTAAGTACCTTAATAAAATTCTTGAAATTAACAAGAAACTTCATATCTATTCATTAATAAAACTATATATATTTTTACTAATATCTATTCTATTAGCATAATCATAAAATAAACCAGCCCCAACAGCTACAGATAAAAGAGGATTATCTGCAACGTAAACTGGAACTCCCGTCTCTTTTGATAAAAGCCTACTGAGTCCTTTAAGAAGAGCTCCACCTCCCGTCAATATGATTCCACGCTCAACAATATCTGTTGCAAGCTCTGGGGGAGTTGCTCCAAGCGTTCTTTTAACCTCATCAACAACAATACCTATAGGTTCTTGCAAAGATTCTCGGACTTCCATAGAATCAATAATTTGCTTTCTAGGAAGACCCGTAACAGCATCTGTTCCTTTAATATCTATTGTCTCTACCTTCAAATTATGAGTATCTGGATAAACATTACCTATCTTAATTTTCAATTTTTCTGCTGTTTGTTGCCCAATAATAATGTTATGAGCATTTCTCATATACTTGATGATACTCTCATCAAACTCATCCCCACCCGTTCTAATAGCTCTACTTACCACCATACCACCAAGAGAAATCACCGATATTTCAGTAGTTCCCCCTCCAATATCACACACCATATGACCTGTTGGTTCAAAAATGGGAATATCAGAGCCAATAGCAGCTGCAAGAGATTCTTCAATAACCTTAACTTCACGAGCACCAGCATTCATTGCACTCTCTTTTACAGCTCTTCTCTCAACTTCCGTAATGCAAGTTGGTACTCCTATTACCATTCTAGGCTTAAAAAACAATTTTTTCCGAGAAAAAATTTGGCTTATAAAATATTTAATCATTTTCTCTGTATTTTCAATGTCAGCAATAACACCATCACGAAGAGGTCTTACGGCCTTAATATTTTCCGGTGTTTTCCAAAGCATCTTCTTTGCATTGCGCCCAACAGCTACAACCCTATTATTTTTATTAACGTCAATAGCAACTACCGAAGGCTCACTCATCACCACACCATAATCTTTAATGTAAACTAAAGTGTTGCATGTACCAAGATCAATACCAATATCTATCAAAAAAGATTTAAAAAAATTCAAATCAAGCTCCCCCTAAAAATCCTCTAAGCTAATTTTAAGTCTCTCCCTTGCTTCTTCTAAATAAGGATTAATGCTTAACGCTTCTCTCCAATATTTTCTAGCCTTAGGATAATCTTTATCTCTTTTTCTATATATGTCTCCTATTTTAACATAAACATTAGGATTTAAACTATTAATTTTCAAGACTTTATCATAGCAATTTAAAGCATCCTCATAGGCCTCTCTCTCCAAATAGATATCTCCGTACAATAAATATACCTTTTGCATTAAATTATCATCACTTTTTTCATTTTTTAATGATTTATTCTCTTCCTGTAAAAATTTATTTATATATTCAACACTTTTATCAATATTGCCTGTCTTATAATTTACATATGCCAAACTCCAAAGCACAAGATCAGATTTATTCTCTTTATAAGCTTTTTCAAAAAACTTTAAGCTAGAATTATAGTCTTTTAAAATCTGATAAGAATATCCCAGATATTCAAAAATATCCTCCTTTACACTCATAAAGTCAAAACTACTTGAATATAAAGCTTTACTTAAATACTTAACAGAAAGATCACTATAATACTCACCCTTATGAGAATAAGCTTTACCCAAAATATAATAAAGCGAATTCATAGGGACATCATCATTAATTGACATTAAGAACCGTAATCTTTCTATTGAATTGTCTAAAAATTGATTTTTTAAGTAACTATCATTCAACATTAATGAATAATAAAAATATGAAAACCCAAGAAGCAAATTTAGATTAAAATCAAATTTATTTTCTTTAAGACCATTTTCAGCATAATCTATTATTTCTTTATATTCTCTATTATCCCAAAGAACAAGTAAATTTACCTCAGTAGGACCTGCCTTTAAATAAGAATTGGAAAAAGTCTTAAAATAAGATAAAACATAAAAAATAAAGAATAAAAGTGACAAACTTATAATCAAATAAAAAGTACATTTTAGATAATTGATTCCCATAAAAACTCTCTACAAAAAATAGAAGTTGACATCCATAAGCCGAGTTCTGTATTATGTCATCATCTATCTTGCTTTTCCATCACTGGAAAAATCATGCAATCTACCCACAAGCATACCCTCAAGAGCTAAGGAAGCTTGCTTACTTGATTTTGCTCCTAATGAGGTTTATCTTGACCTTATTTATCACTAAATAAGCGGTGAGCTCTTACCTCACCTTTTCACCCTTACCCTAAGGCGGTAATTTTCTGTGACACTCTCTTAAGTTTCAAACTCCTAGGCATTACCTAGCATCATGCTCTTATTGGAGCTCGGACTTTCCTCTTAACATACTTCAACATAGCATATTAAGCGATGACTGGATATCAACTTATTAAAATAAAATACAAAATTAAAAACCTTATTCTATAAGATCTGCTAAACCACCAGGAACCATTTCTAAACCAACTTCAAATTTATCTTGATAATAGAGTATTCTACTACAATAAGGACAAAATTTAACATCATCGGGTTCACGCCTCACCTTATTTGCAAACTCAACAGGAAGTATCATATGACAACCTTTACAAACATTTTCAATCAAAGGCACAACCCCATTGGATTTATTTCTAATAATTCTTTGAAATTTAAACAAAAAGTCCTCGTCCATTCGAAAAGCATATTTTTCCTCTTCACCTTTTATAGAATCAAGCTTTTTTATAATCTCTAAAAGCTCATTTTCAAGATCATTACTCTCAGTAGCATACATATCCTGCTCAACTTCAAGTCTACTCTTAACATCTGCTATTTCCCTATCTACTTTTGTCTTAAGTCCAGTAATATGTGTCATTTTTTTTCTAATAGCAACTTCATCATCTATAATAGTCTGCAATTCTTTCTCAAGAGCCTCATATTCCCTCTGAGTTTTAATGCTATCAATTTTCTCTTCTGCCTTGCCCTTCCTTACATTAATGTCTTGAATATCTAATTTCAAAGATGAATCTTCTTTTTGATATTCTTTAAATTTGAACTGCAATTCAGCAAGAGCTTCAATAAGTCCATCAATTTGAGCCTTTTTAGTTTGCAAATATTTAGGAATATTTTTTTGCCTTTCCTCAAGCTCAAACTTAGCTTTATATATGCCTTCAAGATTCTTTAATACATCAATATTACTTTCCATAAAGCCTCCTATTCAATTTAAATCTTCTAAATAATCTTTAAGTTTTTGGGTTTTCTTAGGATTTTTAAGTCGCCTTAAAGCCTTAGACTCAATCTGTCTAATTCTCTCTCTTGTAACATTAAAATGCAGTCCAACTTCTTCCAGAGTTAAAGAATATCCATCTTCAAGACCAAATCTCATCTTAACAACTTCCTGCTCTCTTTCTGGAAGAGTTCCAAGAACTGCTCTTATTTGATCTTGCAATACCACAAAAGAAGTGTGTTTTGCTGGATTTTTTATAGCCTTATCTTCAATAAAATCACTAAGAACAGAATCTTCTTCTTCTCCAATTGGTGTTTCAAGTGAAACGGGCTCTCTTGAAACATTCTTTACAGTCTTTACTTTTTTAAGATCCCACCCAAGTCTAGATGACAACTCCTCGTCTGTTGGATCTTTACCTAACACTTGAACCAAATATCTTGTTTCTCTATTCAACCTATTTATCTGCTCAATCATATGAACAGGAACACGAATGGTACGCGCCTGATCTGAGATTGATCTTGTTATTGCTTGACGAATCCACCATGTAGCATAAGTAGAAAACTTAAAGCCTCGCTTATACTCAAATTTTTCAACCGCCTTAATTAAACCAATATTGCCCTCTTGAACAAGATCAAAGAAATGTAACCCTCTATTAGCATACTTTTTAGCAATACTTACCACAAGTCTTAAGTTAGCCTTAATTAACTGATCTTTTGCATGCTGCATCATCTGCTTGCCCTTAAGGATTTCCTCCGACATGCTTATTATCTTATCCATTGGATATTCATAATACATCTCAATTCTCTCAAGCTCTTTTTGAGCAAGTTGAGCTTCTGTAATTTGCTCTTTAATTAGATCTTCTCGAATATTTAAAGATTTTTCTATCCTCTCCCGTCTCTCAGGAATAGCTAAGTCTCTCCCCAAAATTCTCAGATTGCGTACCTTATCTATCTTTAATCTATCCAATATGGACTTTTGTTGCCTCTTCAAATCCTTTATTTTACTAGCAGAATCAATGTAATCATCTGAAAAAATACGCAACTCTTCTTGATATAAAGGTACCGACTTAAGCATTTCTTTTATATGAAGTCTCTCACTAGTAATACTCTCTTCAAAAATATCTTCCCCAAGCTCATATAAGCTATGTTTTCTTTCAATATATTTTATTAAACGATCCTGAAATGGTTTCAATGAAGCTTTATAAAAAGAAGTGATCCTTTTTTTTTTGTTATAATAATCGAAATTATTATCTTTTTCTCTTTCCTTTTCTTTCTTAAAAAACTCTTCTTTATCTACTCTTGAATAAATAGCATTAACTAAATTATAATAATTCTCTATGACCAGTCCTTCATTTTTAAGAATATTCTCAATTATGCTCTCACCAGAATCCATCTGTTTTGCAAGTTCAACCTCTTGATTCCCAGTCAATAAAAATTCTTTCCCTATTTCCTTTAAGTAAAGCCTTATAGGATCTTCAGAATTACTATCTTTTAATAAACCACTCTTAATATATCCTGAACTAAAATCTTCTTTGTCCAAAACCTCATCATCAAATTCATCCAATTTATCATCAATTTCATCATCACTCTGAATAGAATCGTCTAACATCATACACTGACTATCAAGTTTATCTGCTTCATCAAATTCATCAATATCACAAATATCTGACTCCATCTTTTCATTAACCAAGCTTATTCCCTCATTCTCAAGGACTCCATAAATATAATCAATATTGTCAGGATCCAACATATCTCCTGATAAAAAGGTAGATAAATCCTCAAAAGTAATTGCCTTTTTGTCTCCCAAATGACTCAAGATGGCCTTTATTATTTTTGAATTCTTCTTCTTAAAAATCTGCAAGTCTTTATTTTCTACACTATTCATTCAAATATATCCTCAGGTTTTCTCTCTGCATATTTAAAAACATCAATTCCCTTATTTGGGCCTTAGCATCTATTGAAACATTATCCTTGCTCATATCTTTAAATACTAAAATTCGATTCTCCACTTTCCTTTTTTTAATTGCAAACAAAATTTGTTTAACCATCTCATCATCCACTTCAAACTCTACTCGTAGCATATTCTCAAAAAAAACTTCGCTAACGCTATACTTATTATCTTTTAGCAATTCTTTTAAATTAAGCAATGAAAAACTTTCATTATTCTCAAATAGGTATTCAAAGCACATAAAAATTTTTTTTACATCAACATCATACAAGTCACTATCACTAATATTACGCCTTATTATAGTAAAATAATTAAAGTCTTTCAATAAGGCAACTAATAAATATCTCTCATAGGTATTTATCTCATAAGAATATGCATTCCTCTTATAACTCGCAATTGCACTCCTCTCTCTCATACTATAATAATCTTCTCTTAAGGTTTCTAACTTAATACCCATCTTACTCTCAAGCTTTTTTAAAAGAAGATCCCTTTGCGTATTAGTACTTGACAAACTTATCAAATTTATAAACATGCCAACCATACTATTTAAATCTGTTGTTTTACTTAAATCATATTTACCTGAATATTTTTCCAAAAGATACTCAAAAGCATCACAGCCATCGTTAATCATATCCTTTAAGACAAAAGCACCTTTATTCTTTAAAACATCTGCAGGATCAACTCCATACTTCATTCTAATTACACTTACATCAATATCAAACGGTAAACAAATCTGATAAGCCTTAAAGGTAGCTAAAAGCCCAGCAGCATCATCATCAAAACACATGATTATTTTATTTGCATATCTCTTAATTAAAGCAAAATGCTCCCTTGAAAAAGAAGTACCAAGTGTAGAAACGGCAATTTTTACACCCGCTGTAAAAAAGGAAAGAACATCTATATACCCTTCTGTTAAGATTACAGATTTACTTTCTTTAATTACAGAAAAGCCTTCATAAAATCCATAAAGCAATTCTCTCTTTTTAAAAACCTCTGTTTCACTTAAATTAATATATTTAGGCCCATTATTTCTACCTAAATATCTACCTCCAAATCCTACTACATTTCCTTTAAAATCTCTGATTGGAAAAATCAATCTTCCAGATAAAATTGAAAATATTCCCTTCCTTTTTGAAAACAAACCACTTTTACTCAAAATTTCATCAGAATATCCTTTTGAAATCAAAAAATTATAAAAATTAAACTTACCTGGAATATCGAATCGCAAATAACCAATATTAAATAAATCAATAACATCTTTAGATATCCCTCTCATTTGCAAAATATAATTTAAAACTTTTTGATTATTATTTAAAAAAAATTCAAAAGTCTTAATCAACTTAGCATTTAAATCATATATTTTTGAAATTATTGATTTATCCTGAGTTTTATTCTTAACTACAGTGGTTTTCTTAATATCATCATATACAATACCTATCCTACTGCACAAAGACTTAACAGCACCATTATAATCAAGTTTTTCAATATCCATCAAAAATTTGATAACATCTCCGCCCTTCCTACATCCAAAACAATAAAAAAGTCCCTGAGCAGGAGTTATAGAAAAAGAAGGGGTCCTTTCAGCATGAAAAGGACAAAGCCCCTTATAAGATGATCCTGATTTAACTAATCTAACACGTTCACTTATTAAAGCTACAATATCTACTCTCTGTTTAATTAAATCTATAACCTTAGCATACTCCATACTTACTTAATCCTTAGTAATAAAATTACGAATATAACTATTAACAGCTAAGAGATGATCATTATAAGCTGAAGAAAATTTATGAGTTCCAACTTTAGGATCTTTTATAACAAAAAATAAATACTCTGTGTTAGCTGGAAAAAACGCGGCCTTTAAAGATACAATCCCAGCGTTAGAAATTGGACCTGGGGGATAACCTTTATTAATATAGGTATTATATGCAGAAGTAATCTCTAAATCTGAAAAATAAATTCTTGTAGGATGAGTTTTTCTTAACTCTTCGGTAATAATATATTCAATTGTAGCACAAGATTGTAATGCCATATTAGACTTTATCCTATTATAAAAAACAGATGCCATTACTGGCGCTTCACTCTTAACTCGATACTCACGCTCAACAATAGAAGCAACGATCACTTTATTATAAAACTCTCCACTAGAATAAGATTTATGCTCTATCCCAATAGAACCAAGTTTGCTAAAAAAATTACCAACAAAAATTCGAATTATTTCCTTCATATCCATACCCTTATAAAATTTATAAGTATCTGGAAATAAAAACCCTTCAAGAGAATCATAACTAAGTCCAAGGTCATTGATAAATTTAACATCATTTATTAAATCAACAAAACTTTGCGCATCACTAATAATGCCTGATTCAGAAAGCTTCAAAGCTATTCTTCTACCAGTATACCCCTCCGGGATGGTGATATTAATAGGAAGTATAGGTCTGCCTTTCAAAAATTCTCTATATACATCAAAAGTTGAACAATGACCATTGATTAAATATTTGCCTTCCCTAAAATTTTTATCACTACCAAAAAGATAGGAAATAGCTATCAATAATTTGTCAGATCTGATCAACCCTTTTTTCTTAAGTTCCCAAGCAATTTTTTTTACTCCCCATCCCTTTTGAACTTCAAACTCATATATTAAATCAGATTTAAAAGGAGAAGAATTTAAAAAATACAAAAAAAATGCTAAGAAAGAAAAAATAACAAATAACACAAAAAGGGAAATGAAAAATTTTTTTATTGTCATAAAAACTTAAAATCTCTTTTTAAAAAAAGAAAATCACGCCTTCATGCTCTCAATTAAATAAGAAACAACAAAGCACATTATCCCTGAAAAACATAACTTACAAATATTAATTAAAATTTTATTATAATAAATGCGAAAATATTTAAAAAACACAACATTAAAACTATATCTCAAATAATCAAACAAAAAAAATTAAACCTCACAAAATACCTGGTTAAATTTCAATTTCAAATTGGGGAGGGTGGGATTCGAACCCACGTAGGCAATGCCAACAGATTTACAGTCTGCCCCGGTTAACCACTTCGGTACCGCCCCTAAAAGCCGACTGTCGGACTCGAACCGACGACCTGCGGTTTACAAGACCGCTGCTCTAGCCAGCTGAGCTAAGTCGGCATAATAAAGCTAATGGTTAGTTTATAAAAATAAAATATATTAGTCAAGAGTAAGATTAAAACAAACAAATTATATTTCAAGAAAAAGAAAAATTTTTACAAAAAAAGCACAAAAACAAATAATAAAACTAAAAACCAAAATGATATAATGTTTAATCCTCTTTCTTCTAAACAAATAAAAAATTAATCTCATAGCTTCAAGTCCAAAAGAAATAGTACTTAATACAATCGCAAATTCAAGTGAAAATTTTTGAAAAGAATACTTAAAAACATTATAAGCACCTGCTAAAAACATAAACAAACTAAGTACAGAATTAAAAAATAAAATTATTACTAAAACTCTAATCAAAATTGAAAATAACCTTAAATCGTTTGAATTAGAGTTTTTCATAACAACCTATAAATTTTCAAGTATAAAAAGAGATTGTTTAATTATAAACAACACATTAGCAATAACATAACCTAAACTAATCTTCGTATTATCTTCCGTAGACAATTTATGAGAAATATTAAGAGTACTTTGTATAAAAGCATTATTATTGTCTAAAAGAGCAATGTACTTCTCCTTAAGATCAATAAAACAACCCATAAACTCAAAAACCAAACCTTTAACGGTCTCAACCTCACTCAAACACCATTCCAAAATTTTCTCCTTATAAGAATCATCACTATCATAATTTTTGTTATATCGTTCATACTCCTCATTTTTATAATTAAGCTCAAAATACAAATCATAAACTTTTTTTCTCAGCACACTTATATTTCTCTCAAGCTTAATATACAAACTTCTTAAGTCGGTATTATTGACAAGTACCACATTATTTACGGTTCTTAATATTTCTATTATCTTTATGTCATAAATATATTTAAAGAATTCATTGAGAAAGTAAAGTTTTTTAAAATTTGAATATTCAAGCTCCATTCCCTTAAAAATCATGCTATCTAAATTAATAATAACACTATAATTTTCAATTAACTTTTTAAGATCTCTATTCACAAGTATTGCTAAAGACTTAGCATAGTTTTTAACAAGCTGCTCAGTAACATTTAAAAATAAAATATTTTCATAAAAACCTTTTACATCAAAACAAGGAACATAATTTTTAGGCTTTAAAACGGGATTTTCATAATAAATTTTAAAAACATCTAAATAAGGCAAAGTTTTTGACAAGCTAATGATTTCTGTCATAATACACAAAATGTCTTTAAACATAGAATCAATTCCTAAAAGACTCTCTTCACTTAAAATATTATTCTCATTTGACTTTATTATTAAAAAATAATTTTTAACAATAATTTTCAGAACCTCTTCATTTATTTCAATATCTTTTAATGTATGCAAAATCTCAAAGAAACATTTAAAATACTTACTCACACTCTCAAAACTGGTACTAACTGTCCTATCAAGATCGGAAACATCAAAATTACCCATATCGTCTAAAGGCTCAACATTAAAAAAAGAAAAAAAAGATCTATAAGGAAAAAATGCAATACCATTTAGAACATAAAAAAATTCAAACATATCCTCTACAACTGAATAAATTTGTAAAGGAATTGAAGCAATATAATTACCAATTCTTATTTTAATAATCTCTTCTAATTCATCTTGTGTTTTATCTTTTTTTAAGAATTGTTCATACTCCTCAGGTTCCAAAAAATCTTCTATCTCACACTGAGAATTAGGAATTTTACTGTGAATAACTTCAAACATTGCTTGTTCAACAATATTCCCTTTTTCTAACATCTTAAAATACCCTTTAAGCTTAACTAAATGGCAATAAAGTTCAAAAAACATTTCTACAAACCCTATACGTAGATATCCTTTTTTAAAATCTATGACAGGATTTTTATACATATTATTAACATGATCTTCTAATCTTTTTAGAAGATGCATTTTATAAATATCCTCTTTAGTCTTATCTTTTTGAAAAAACTTTAAGATATATACCCATATTCTTACCCAAAATGACTCTTCCATGAATTTTTTGGACAAAAAATCATCAATTTGCATGGCAAAATTTGAATATAAGTAATTAGAATTATTTTCAGACAATACTGAAGAATTTAGGCTTAGATTCTTTTTAATCTCTCTTATCAATTTAGCCCTTGAATCCTTTGAAAGCTTATCAATAGAATCATATATACTAACATTACTCTTGTTCATAAAACCCCATTTATAAATGTTTAAATATACATCAAACAAATATTATTTTATGATATTTTAAGAATAAACTAAAATTATATTTTAACCTTAGAAAAAATAATATTTCAACTATAATATATTTCTATATGAATCTAGGCATCAATACTAAAGACATAATAAAAATTAGTAAAATCTTTAATAAGCATAATTATGAATTCTTCCTAGTAGGAGGTGCTTTAAGGGATTTACTTCTTAAAAAGATACCTTATGATTTTGACTTCACAACAAATGCAACTCCAGAAGAAATAATGCAACTATTTCCAAACAACGTGAAAACAGGAATAAAGCATGGTACAATAAGCATAATTTTTAATAAAAAAATTTTTGAAGTCACAACTTATAGAATAGACATAGACTATGAAAACAAAAGAGCCCCTAAAAACATAAAATTTACAAAAAACTTAAATGAAGATCTTCAAAGAAGAGATTTTACAATAAACTCAATCGCAATGAATATACTTAACTATGAAATAATAGATTGCTATAAGGGAAAACAAGACCTTAACAAAAAAATAATAAGATGTATAGGGGACCCAAACAAAAGATTTGAAGAAGATGCTCTTAGAATACTCAGAGCTGCAAGATTTGCATCCACACTTGATTTCACAATCGATAAAAATACATTAATTTCCATGAAATATAAAAAAACAAACATCCTATTTCTATCAAAAGAAAGAATAAACAATGAATTTATTAAACTTCTAGAAGGAAAAAACCCAATAAAAGGAATCAATTATCTACAAAAAATAAATTTCTTCAAGTACTTTTTCAACATAGAAATAAACAAAAAATTAAAAAATAAAATTACTCTTTTAAACAAAAACAAATTTTATCTAAAAGCAATGGTTATTTTTACAATAAAAAAAGATATATCATGTTTAATAGAAAATTTAAAATCACTTCGATTTTCAAATAAAGACATTAAATTAATACTATTATATAAAACCGTTATTAATGAAATCAACACGCTAAGAATTAAAAAATTACATGATATAAGAATCTTGTTAAGCAAAGCTACCAGAGAAAACTATAAGGAAATACTCGACATATATAAAGCTCTTAAAGGAAAAGATCATAAACTTAAATTTATAATAAATAAAATAAGAAGAAAAAAACTACTTAAAGATCCCTTATCCTTAAAAGAACTAAAAATAAATGGCAACGATATCAAAAACCTTAAATTAACAGAAAACAAAAATATTGGAAAAATCCTTGACTACCTATTAAGAGAAGTACTAACTAATCCCAAATTAAACAAAAAAGAGATTCTAATCAAAAAAATTAAAGATCAATATTTGCAATATTCTTAAGTGCCATCTCAGCTGCTATCATCTCAGCTTCTTTTTTAGACTTTCCCTTACCATTAGATATAAATTTATCATTAACATAAAGTTCAACACAAAAAACCTTATTATGATCAGGGCCTAACTCTTTAGCCAACTTATAAGTGGGAGAAATTTTATATTTTTTTTGAACATATTCTTGCAAAAGACTTTTATAGTCTTTAAAATCACCACGATTAAACATCAACCTTATATGAACTTCAAAAAGCTCTATGACAAAATCCAAAGTCTTTAAAAAACCACCATCAAGATAAAGTGCACCAACAAAAGCCTCAATAGCATCTGCAAGAATACCTTTCTTATTACGTCCATCATTATTCTCTTCCCCCCTACCAAGCAAAATATAGTTGCCAAGGTTAAGTTCTCGAGCAATACTAGAGAGAGATTCTTCACTAACAATATAAGATCTGGCCTTACTAAGTTCACCTTCACTCTTTTCAGGATAAAATCTATATAAATAATCTGTAATAATAAGATTAAGAACAGAATCTCCTAAAAACTCTAATCTTTCATTATTAGCATATTTTTGGTCAAATTCATTTGCATATGATGAATGACTTAAAGACATATTTAGCAAATCAATATCATTAAAATCAATATGCAAACCCAGTAAGAACTCATTTAACTTTTTTCTCCGATCTGTATCCAACTTCATTACAACAGCAGAACCCATGATATCTAATCCTTTTTTTTCTCAATAAAGGCAACAACATCACCTATGGTCTCAAATTCACTAGCCTCATTTTCTGGAATCTTATCATCAAATGCTTCCTCAAGTAAATATAAAAGTTCATAAATATCAAGACTGTCTGCACCGAGATCCTCAACAAACCTAGATTCCATAGTAATTTCATCTTCTTTTTTATCAAGCTGCTCGGATATAATAGACCTAACCTTTTTAAAAATCTCACTTTGATCCATAAACAAACATTCCTCGTTCAAACTACAATCCTAATTCTAAATATTGACTATTTCTATAATAACCACACTTCACACATACTCTGTGCCTTACTGCAAGGTTACCACAATTTGAACACTCTTGAAATTGTGGTATTTTTTTCCTCATATTTATACTGCGCCTCGTCCTACTTCTAGACTTTGAAGGCTTAAATTTTGGAACAGCCATCTCTTTGTCTCCTTAAACATAAACAAACATATCTTAATAATATATATATTATTAAGATAATTTGTCAATAAATTTAGATTTCAACTTTTTTTGCACTAAATCCGGGATAAAACTTGAGAGATCAAAATTCTTATTCTTTATCAATTCTTTAACAAGATCTGACCTTACAAACAGATATTTATCACTACTTGGTAAAAATACTATGTCTATTGAAGGACTAAGCTTGTTATTAACAACATATCTTTCAAATTCAAATTCAAAATCATGAAAAGCCCTAACACCCCTAACAATAAAACCAATATTATTTTTTAAAGCATAATCCAAAATAATTCCATCATACCTATCTACAAAAATTCTTGACCATCCTAAAGATGCAATAACCTCAAAAGTAAGTTCATATCTTTCAATATCACTAAGCAAATAACTCTTAGCACTATTATTAGCAACAAGAACAATAACCTTATCAAAAATTAATGATGCTCTTTTCACTAAATCAATATGTCCCCAAGTAATAGGATCAAATGACCCAGGAAATAATGCTACTCTCATAATTAATAAAATTTAAATCCTTTATTCATATCTTGAAAAATTTTTTTTCGCCAACTAGGACAACTCTCTAAATTTTCAAAATCAACTTCCCTGACTATCTTAAAAGCCAAACTGTTTCCTCTAACAGACTTATCAATAACAAAAAATTTACCAACACCCCCATACAATAAACTTTCATTCTTAAAAAGCTCATTCTCAGACTTCAACTTATCAATAGCACAATCAAAATGTATAGGTTTATCTTCACCATTCAACTTCATAGACATACAAGAAATAATATCTCTGATAGGTTTTTCACAAATAGGACATACTTCTTTAAACCTTATACGCAATCTGCGGTCTTTACTAAAACCTTTTTGTTTATTACCCTTATAATTCTTTTGGTCATTAGAGTTAGTACCCACAGATTTATTATCATTAGTATTCAAAGCCACAACATTTTGTTTTTTAAGATCAGATTTTACTTTTCTCATTTTCCAATAAGGAACTTTGTTTACCTTTCTAAAATCATTGCCACAAGCTTTATTTTGATCAGACTTCAAGACTATCTCCCTCAACTATACAAGACAAATAAGTAATCTCTTAAAATTAAACACAATATCAAAAAACATTACAAATGACCTCAAATCACTAAATGTGATATATTCTAATACTGTACTTACCATACTTGTCATTTTCGACATTAATTGAATATCCCAAAATTTTAAATGGATAAACATTTCAATATTTTATCTCTATAAAATAAAAATTATTAAGCTTTTCAAGCAAATATTTTAAAGCAAAAACCTTGCCACGATTTCCAATTTGTCTAGTATTCATAATTTATTACTCTTCAATTTATAAACAACAGATAAAATATGTGCAACTACTTTAAAATATTTAGAATCAATAAAATCACCCTCATTAACCAAAAATAAGCTCTCAGATAAATATTTATCCTCCACAATAGGAATACCCTCTCGCTTAGCAAGCTCTTTTATACGTAAGACCTTCTCTCCCCTAGCCTTAGCTAAAATAAAAGGCGCTGGAAATTTAGTATCATATTTAATCAATAAAGCTAATTTTTCTCCATGCATATCTTATCTCATATCTTATAATCAATACTCTTAGCTACTATTACTTCACAATCAAAATCTTCAAATTCTTGAATTGAATCTAATATTTTTATATCAGTTATATTATAACGAAAAAGAGATCTTCTCAGCTCCCTAACAATATTATTTAAATCAAAATTTGCATATATTCTTAATTTAGAATTAGCTCCAAAAAGATGAATCTCACAAATAATTTTTTCTTGTTCATTAAAAAAATAAACGAAACTCCACTTATAAACCATTTCCAAATCTTTATAAGAAAATAAAAATAACAAACCACTTCCTTCCATAAATTTAAAGGGAATTGAAATAATAAAATTATTATCGTTTTCAATAAAAATTGGCAGTTTATTATCCTGTTCTCTTATTTCTAACTTACTACCAAAATAATTATAAATTTGCATAAAATCCTGTTCTGTTATAATTTGATCATACAAAGTTAAAAGAAACTTTAAAACAAACTCATCTTTTATATTAGCAAAAATATTCCTAAACAATTTCTTAGTGTTTTGATCTAAAGAATTACCTCTTCGTTTAAATACAACCTTATCATCAGTTTCAAATAAATCTAAATCTCTAAACATAGATGCATAATTAACATGAATCAAAAAATTACCTGAAGTATTAACTATCTTAGCAAAATACTTAAAACCAACTTTTAATGGCAAATTACTCTTTACTTCAAAATAATTGCCTAAAAAAGATACAAGCCACTTATTAACACCAAGGGACTTAATAACTTCCAATCTCCCATTTAAAGGAAACTTTTTGTTTAAAGTAATTTTAGATACTTGAGTATTATTTAAGCTTCTTAATATCAAGACGCTCTTTCACCTTCATAGCGGCTTTACCAATTCTATCTCTCATATAGTAAAGTTTTGCCCGCCTTACCTTCCCTCGCTTTAACACTTGAACCTTTTCTATAATAGGTGAATGCATAGGAAAAATTTTCTCAACTCCAATACCTGAAGAAATTTTTCTAACTAAAAAAGTTTGTCCAATGCCTTTATTTTGAATAGATATAACAAGACCCTCAAAATTTTGAATTCTCTCATTAGTGCCTTCAATTATTTTATAACTAACACGTATAGTATCTCCTACCCTAAAATCAAAACTTTCTGTTCTCTTTCCTTTAGCTTCAATTTTTCTTATTAAATCCATCATTTTCTCCTCTCATTTCCAAATATTTAAGGTACAAATCATATCTATTTTTCTTTGTTTTTTCAATAGACTTCATAAATCGCCATTTTCTTATTTCCTCGTGATGACCTGAAAGAAGCACATTAGGAACTTCTAATCCCTTAAATTCATAAGGTCTAGTATAGTGAGGATACTCAAGCAAGCCACACTCACAACTGAAAGATTCCTCAAGCAAGGAATTCGGATTTATTACACCCTCTAACAATCTATATACACTATCTATTATGACAAGAGCAGCAACTTCACCTGAAGATAACACATAATCTCCAACTGAAATTTCAAAATCAACATACAAATCAATTATACGCTGATCAAGCCCTTCATATCTTCCACAAATTATAACAAGTTCATCCTTCTTTGACAAGTCATAAGCCAATTTTTGATTATATTTCAACCCAGATGGACTCACAAATATTGTGGTTTTTGATCTCGCATTTACATAATCAAGAGCAGCAGAGATAGGCTGGGCTTTTAAAACCATACCCGCACCCCCACCATAAGGAATATCATCGCATCTTTTATGTTTATCATCAGAAAAATTACGAATAGATATGACTTCACAACTGATGATGCCTTTACTTATAACTTTTTTCATTATTGAATTTTCAAAAAATGGAGTAATGATTGAAGGAAATAAAGAGAGAATAGTAATTTTCATTTTAAGAGATCTAATACCTTAAGCTCAATAGTTTTCAATTCTCGATCAATATCTCCAAGATAAATATTTAAAAAGGGAACAAAAAATAATTTACTTCCAACTTTAACTTCAAGAAGAATTGACGCAACACACTCAAAAAAAGATACAACAACTCCCAATTCTTTTCCATTATTAACAAGCTTATAACCAATAAGCTCGCCAAAGTAATACTCACCCTCTTCCAATTTAGATGCAAATTCATCATTTACCCATAACTCGAAACCGATTAAATCCTTGATAAGCTCAGGAGTATTAAATTCTTCAAATTTCAATAACAACGAATGATTCATTAAAGATACGTCTTCAACTTTTACTTCAATTGAAGAGCAACATTTCTTTTTTAAAACTAATTTATTACCCTTTAAATCAAAAAAATCATCAAAACCATTGGATATGCTCTTAACTTTAGCATATCCATTAATTCCATAAGATGACAATATTATGCCTTTTACAAACATAAATTAGTCCAAAATTTCTAGTTGAACTCTCCTATTTGTTTTTGCAGCACAAGCACTAAGAAGTGTCCTAATAGCCCTTGCAATGCGTCCTCTCCTTCCAATTATTTTTCCAACATCATTTGCAGAAACTCTTAATTCTAAAATAGTTGATTTCTCACCTTCAACCACATTTAACTTAACCTCATCTCTCTTATCTACAAGAGATTTGACTACAAATTCTATAAGCTCAATTTCATTACCGTACTCTTTCATTAAGTCCTCCTAACTCTCAACTTTAAAATTATTTTTATTCAAAATTTTTTTAACAGTATCACTTGGAATAGCTCCTTTGCCTATCCAATCTCTAAACTTATTCTCATTAATTTTGACTTGATTTTGCTTTTCAACAGGATGATAATACCCAAGCTCTTCAATGGCTCGTCCATCTCTAGGCGAAGCAGAATCCATGACTACAATTCGATAATAAGGCCTCTTTTTTGCCCCCATCCTCTTTAATCTTATCCTAACACTCAATTTATCATTCCTCCTTTATCTCCAAAAAGAGATGCTATCTTATTTTGAAAACTCTTATTTTTCATTTTTTTCATCATCAAAACAGTCTGACTAAATTTTTTCATAAACTTGTTTACCTCAAAAACCGTTGTTCCACTTCCCAAAGCTATTCTTTTCTTTCTTGAAGGACTATTTAAAATGACAGGATTTAATCTCTCTTTTTTAGTCATAGACAGAATAATTGCCTCTTCTCTTTTAAGTTCTCTTTCATCAACACCACGATTTAACATTTCTAATGAAACACCCGGAAGCATCCCCATCAAACTAGAAATTCCACCCATATTACGCATATATTTAAACTGATTTAAATAATCCTCAAAATTAAAGTTGGCTTTCTTAAATTTTTCCTCAAGTCTTAAGGCCTCTTCTTTATCTATAACACTCTGAGCCTTTTCAACAAGACTAACAACATCTCCCATACCAAGAATTCGTGAAGCAACTCTATCTGGATAAAAAACATCAAGGTCCTCAGGTTTTTCTCCAACTCCAACAAATTTAATAGGTGCTCCACAAATAGTCTTAAGTGATAATATGGCACCACCTCTAGCATCAGAATCAAATTTTGTAAAAATTACACCCGTAATACCAACACTATCATTAAATTCCTTAGCAATATTTACAGCACTCTGACCCGTCATTGCATCTGCAACTAATATTGTCTCCGTAGGGGCCACAATCTTCTTTATCTCTATTATCTCTCTTAATAATAAATCTTCAACTTCAAGACGCCCTCTAGTATCTATTATTACAGTATCAAAAAGCTCTGTTTTAGCATATTCAATGGATTTTTTTACAACTTTAATAGGATCACTCTCACCCTCAAGAGAAAACACAGAAACACCAACTTGCATACCCAAAATCTTTAACTGATTAACCGCTGCCGCTCTAAAAGTATCTGCAGCTACAAGAAGAACTTTCCGATTCTCTGATTTAAGTCGCATAGCAAGTTTTGCACATGTTGTAGTTTTCCCAGAACCCTGAAGGCCAAGCATAAGAATGCATGATAATTTGTTAACGGGACTTAAAACAAGCTCAGAATGCTTATCGCCCAGAAAATTTATAAGTTTATCATTAACAATCTTAATAAACTGAGACTTAGGATCAATATTTCTTAAAACTTTAATCCCCTTTGCCTCTTCGACTACAGAATTTATAAAACGTCTTACAACTCTTAAATTAACATCGGCTTCAATTAAGGCATTCTTAATAGTGTCAATGGCTGCTTCAATATTTTTCTCATTTATCACAGATTTTCCAGAGATATACTTTACAAAATCTCTAAAACCCGTACCTAAATTTTCAAACACTAAAAATCACCTTCATTTGTAAAAAATCCTACAAAATATACAATACAAAAAAAGGAAATATTAATCAATATCTCCCCCGGTCAAATAGAATTTATTGAATATAACACTAGAAGCAGGTCCAACAACAGATACTTCAGTATCTAGAGAACTAAGCTTTAATATTATGCTCTCTTTATTCAACCTTTTTATTTCTTTTTTTAACAAATCAAAAAAACTCTTAAGTTTAAAACTTTGCCCATAAAGCACTAAATAATTAAAATCAAGAACCCTTTGAATATTAATAATAACTATTGCCAAGTATTTTACCGTATCTTCCATTATTCTATGTATAAACTCATATTTATCATGAAGAGCAAAAATGTCATATATCGTAACTTTTTTAAGCCTACTCTCATACTTGTCATAAAGCTCAGGAATCTCTCCATTCATAAACTCTTTTGAAATCAAACGCTGAAGTGCAAAATTAGATATCAACATATTAACACACCCCTTATTTCCACATGTAGGACAATTTTTCTCTCCTCCATAATCAATTACCATATGACTAACCATACCAGATTTATTATTAAATCCAGCATAAACATTACCACCAGACCAAATAGAAAGCTCAGCGGTATCTGTATAATCGAAAAACATGATGTTATCTACATTCTTACCCATAAACTCAGCAAGAGAAAGATTTTTAACATAACTCTCAAGATACACTGTAAGTGAAAAATACTCTTCTAATATAGCCTTAACAGGAACATCTTTCTCAATCCATGCACCATGACTATCATTAACAATTCCAGATTCCTTATCCTTAATTATACCAGTAATACTAAATCCCAACCCAATAAATTTATCCCTTGAAAAATTATGTTTCCAGATAATCTCAATCATATGATCTTTAATTTTTTCCAAGATCTCATAAGCGCTAACTGGTGGTTCAAAAGAATAAGTCTCACTTATTAAAACCTCACATTTAAGGTTTGCAATTCCTATTTGAAAATAATTACTTGAAATAATTACTCCCATCGAATATGCAAAATCTTTATTGATATCAAGAAGTATTTCTTTTCGTCCATGCTTTTTAATGCCTGATTCCTTTGAACCAACTTCAACTAAAATATTCTCCTTGATCATATGATTAGTAAGAATCGTCACAGCCGCATTTGTCAATGATAATTTACGTGCCAAATCTGTCCTTGAGTATTGCATATTCTTTAAACTAAGGAGTATCTTTTTTCTATTACCACCTCTAATTGAAACCATGTTCTCACCCTGCATAACACAACCTCCTTTATTTTTAAAATAAAAAAATATTAATAATAAGACATAATATCAAAAAATCACCCTAATATTCTAGTAGCACTTACAAGACAAAAAAATCTTTTTTAATAACAAAAAATATCTTATATTTATTAATAATTGAAATAATCCAACAAAATATTAAAATACAAATTTTAAAGCTCATAACCAAAAGACATAACTGCTAAAACTTTAAAAGAATAGAGAAAATAATATATCAAACAAACATGTACCTTATAATTTAAAGACATAAACTTATACATAAATTGATTTATAAATATTAAAAAAAATGATTACTCACATTTTTTCTTTAAAGTATGAAAACTCCATGGTAAAAACCCCTCTACCTTTAGTAGCACTTCTTAAAATAGACGTATACCCAAAAAGTTTTTCAAAAGCCGCTTCGGCTTTGATTATCTCATAGTTCTCAATATTACTAATAGAATGAATCATTCCACCAATAAAATTCAATGTAGAAATAACCTCTCCAGTATACTCAATAGGAGTTCTAATTTCTAACATCATTACTGGCTCAAGCTTAATAGGATTTGCCCTTTTAAAAAATTCATTAAAAGCAAGACCCGCTATTGATTCAATGACAGATTCATTAACCTTGGACTTATCATAATCCAATGAAGTAATCTTAATTCCCGCATCAATAATCGGATATCCAATAATGCCACTTGAAAAGGAAGAAGTTATACCCCTTAATATCGCAGCCTTAAACAAAGGCTCAACATCGCACTCAAATTCTATTTTATTTCCTTCACCTCTCACCAAAGGACTAACAATCATCCCAATTTTTAAATTCAGTTCCTTACCTGCAAACATATTAACAAACTCAAATACATCATTAACTGTCGAACTTAAACTCTCCCTATAGCTTACTTGGGGTTTACCTGTATAAACATTAAGCTTAAAATCATCTCTAATTCTCATAATAATAATCTCAAGATGCAATTCACCCATTCCAGACACCAATAATTGTCCCGTTTCTTTACTTTCTTTATAACTAAAAGTAGGGTCTTCTTTAGCAATAACTTCAAGAACTTCTTTAAGCCTAACATCATCGGATGCTTTCTCTGGCTCAATAGATATTAAGACAACTGGCTCTGGAAATACTAAAGGCTCAAGCACAACCTCATTATTTTCCTCAACAAGAGTATCTCCCGTTATAGAATATTTAAGTCCAATAACTGCCCCAATATCTCCTGCTTTGACTTCATCAATTTGCTCATTTTTATTTGAAAAAACCCGAAAAATCCTTGTAAATTTTTCACGTTTATTTTTAGCAATATTAACAATCCTTTTAGACGAATTCAGTACTCCTGAATATACCCTAATAAAATAAAGATGCGCTGCAATTGTACTAAAATATTGAACCTTAAACACAAGTGCAGATAACTTTTTTTCATTTTTAGGATCAATGGATACACTCCTATCCGTTTTTAAAGAATAAGCACTGATTTTTTTTTCAAAAGGACTTGGGAGATAATCCACAACTGCATCTATTAAAGGCTCTATACCAATATTTTTAAGACTAGTTCCCATCAAAACAGGAATAATAAAACCACTAATAGTACATCTTCTAATCTCTTCAATTATGATAGAATCATCAATAACAGAATTTTCAAGAAAAAGTTTAGTAATTTTATCACTAAAATTACTAATAGAATCTATTAAATTTTCCCTAAAAATTTTAACATTTTCAATAAATTCTTCACGAACTACACTCTCAAGCACAATAGGTTTGCCATCCCTAAGTTCAAAATGCAATTCTTTATTGCGAATAATATCTATGACTCCTTCAAAGTTATTCTCACTCCCAATTGGAATTTGTAAAACTATCGGAACTATACCAAATTTATTTTTTATGTCTTCAACTACTTTAAAAAAATTCGCTCCTACACGATCCATCTTGTTAACGTAAGCAAGTCTTGGAATACTATACTTTGATGCCTGTTTCCAAACCGTTTCGGTTTGTGCCTGAATTCCATCGACAGCACTAAAAACAACAATCCCTCCATCAAGAACACGAAGAGATCTTTCAACCTCAGCTGTAAAATCCACATGCCCAGGAGTATCAATAATATTGATCTGATGATTCTTCCAATAGCAAGTAATAGCAGCAGAGCTAATTGTAATACCCCTATCTTGTTCTTGTGACATCCAATCAGTAATAGTATTGCCAGAATCAACATCTCCTATCTTATGAGTTCTACCAGTATAATATATAATTCTTTCTGTAGTAGTAGTTTTGCCAGCATCAATATGTGCCATAATCCCAATATTTCTAATTTCCATAACGCCCTCAAACACCATAAAAGCTATAGATCCTGCTATAGCTTTCTTCAATTAAATCACAATTATATTTAATTAAGACATATAAAATAAATATTAAAAAGTATTTTTATATCATATCACAAGATCAATGTTTTTCACTACAACACCCTTTCTTATGACATGGACACTCACAATCACTTAACAAAGATCTGTACATCCATAAATATTTTTCAAAAGAAACAATAATATCATCTAAAATATTAGCCGTCCCATAATCAGATGTGCCATCAACAAAACACCTTGTCTTAGACATATTTTTAAGAATGTCATTAAGATTACAAACAATACTGCTAATTGAAGGTTCAAGACTTGAAGTAATATCTAAACTAATTTCATTAATAAATGATTTTTTAATGAATTCAGAACATCTAAACTCAGAATCATATCCAAGCGCTCTAGCTCGCTCAGCTAGAATATCGATAACCTCTGCAACATAATCATAAAGTTTTTCGGTTTTTTTATGAATTACAAAAAAATTAACATCTTTTATGTTCCAATGAATACCTCTCAAATTAGCATAAAAAACATGAAGTCCTGCTAACAATTCTTGAAGTTTTAAATTTATTTTATCTAAATCATCCGTCTTCAAATAATTTAAATGATTTGCCATATCATTCTCCTACTTAAAATAAGTCAATATATGTTACAATAACATTATTTTAGTATAAGTAGGCTTATTATGCAAAAGAAATTTATTTCTATTATTTTAATTTTTACAAGTCAATTTATACTCTTAGGTATAAATGAAGACTTAGAATTTCTTTATTCATCAATTCACCAATTAAGAAATGATCTACACTTAGAAAAGCTAGAAATAGATAAAACTCTTGAGATAGTGGCAAAAGAATATGCAATAAATCTTAATGAAAATAAAGTATTAACTCATACACTCTTTGGCACAACTCCCATGCAAAGAGTCAAAAAATATGATAAATACTTTTGTAGGATAAGAGAAATTTTAGCAGCAGGGATGGATGTCCAAGATGTAACTGGCGCCTGGCTTAAAAGCAAAAAACACAAAGAAGCTCTTTTAAATAAAGACACAAGTAAAATGGGAGGATATGTACTACGAACAAAAGATAAAAAAAACATATTTGTAGTTCTTTTCGGAGAAAAATTCTGAACAAATTGACATAAAGCAAATTTATTTTATATAATGTTTTTCAGTATCAAAAGGGTTCATAGCTCAGATGGTCAGAGCGCCTGCCTTACAAGCAGGATGTCGGGGGTTCGAATCCCTCTGAACCCAAAATTATTTTATTCAAGAGGACTTAAAGCATACTGTTTGCTATAAAGTTACTAAAAAAACACTACATAAGATATAATTTATTAGCTTCTCAAAACATTTTTTGTGTATGTCTTTAATATATTTAACACTTAAATATTTTAAGTGGAAAAATCAAGTTGATATTATTTTTATCTAAATCTTTACTTAATTTCTCCAAGCACAAGCTAGCATCATTTTCATCCTGGAAAAGCAAAATAAAAGCCCCACCCCTACCAGCACCACTCAATTTGCCAGAAAGAGCCTCAAATTGTCTACCTTTTTCTATTACATAATCAAGCGTACATGAAGATAAACCCAAAGAATTTAAATAATTATTCGCAACATTCATATTATTCGCCAATAAAAGAATATCGCGTTTATTAAAAGCAATATAAGAATTCTTAACAATACAACCAAGTTTTTCAATAATTTCAAATTGACTATTATCAAGAGAAATTCTGTAATTCAAATCTGATACGATTTTATTTGTTGTACATTCCCTTCTGACTGCTCCAATCAAAAAATAAAAATTACAAAATGCTATTCTTCGATAACTGAAAGACCCATTTTTTCTCTCTAAATAAAAAGTTCCATCTAACTCAACAAGCAAAACATCCATCCCAGAAGATCTTCCATGAAAAATATTTTCAATTTCCCTTGCCAACAAAATTTTATCGTAAGTACGATATTCATCATGACTTACAATATATTCAGCAAAACATAAACTAAGACTTGCAGAGGAACCAAATCCCAATCCAACTGGAATCTGGGAAAATATTAAAAATTCAACGGGTCGAACTTTATTAAACCTCTTATTAATAAAATGTATTACTTCATCTATTTTTAAAGAAGGAACTCCCAAATATTTCCAAGAATCAGAAAATATATAAACCAAGTACATATAAAGGGGTATCGTAGTACCAATCACTGGAAAACCATATACAGCACTATGTTCTCCTAAAAATAGTATTTTAGAAGGCTTTTTTATTACAAACATTTACTGAAATTTAACACCATCTAAATCTAGATCTATTGGTTCAATATTAAATTGTTCAAAAACTTCAAAATTTGGCTCATAGACTAAAAAAGTTTCATTTCCAGCACCCAAAGCCTTAATTAAAGTACATTCATTTTCAAGATAAGCAAGATTTAAAGGCAAATTAGCAGAAATGCCTATCTTCTCCCCAATGTCTAATCCTATATTTTTTGCCAATTTCAAACTAGACAATAAACAATCAGACGAATTGCTAATATTAAGAATAATTTTTTTCATCACAATATTAACATCTTTTATAAAACTCATTAAAGAATCCTTATATTCATAATATCTAATAATCGAGCTAGTAGTCTTAACTGGACTAGGACCTCGCATTAAATAAAAATTATTAAAACATATATTCTCTAAACGATCATACGTAGGAAGATCCCCGCCCTTAAACTTAACAACTCCACCAAAAAGACTAGTAGCAATATCATATCCACTACCCATACCTCCTTGAGCATACCTATAAGCTTCTAGACAATACATAAAAATTTTATCTTTAACAAAATAATTATCATTATTCAAAATCAAAAAAATTCCACATACAATCCCAACAGCAACAACAGCACTCGAACCAAATCCTTTTTTTACACCACTATTTAAAAAAAAATTACTTGTATCAATATAAACATCAAAGGAAAAATCTTCTAAATTAACAAAATATTTCTGTTTTAAATACCTAAACATCCTAAAAACAAAATCATCATTATTTTCTATTAAAGTAAAATCATCAATTTTGGTTTTTTTAGCAAAAAAACGCCAAGTATCACTTCGTTTAAAAGAAAAATAAGCCCTTTCTTTTATTGCAACTGCAAGTCCAAAACCATCTTCTTCCAAAATAAAATATTCACCCATTAAAAGTAAATTACCAGGCACTGAAAAACTAATTATATCCATTCTAAACCACTTCCAATTTTTGAAACAACAAAATTAACATCTCTAAAATTGCTAGTAAGTCTAGTCAAAATTAATTCCAAATCTTTTTTTAAACACAACACCTTAACCTGCGGCCCAGCATCCATCGTTTCAAAAACAGGAACACCTTTACTTCTAAGATCGGCAATATACTTGATTAACTCTATAGTATTACTTTTAAAATAAATAATGGAAGATGATAACATTAAAGAAAACATACACTGATAACTCTTTACAATTTTAAGACCAAATCCATTAAAATCTCCTTTTAAAAAAAAATATAAAGCTTCTTTAAAGATATTCCGACTTGACTCAATCCAAGCATCCCAATAAAATTTATCTTGCTTGCAAATCTCCATGGCAACCCTTGAAGAAATCTCTTTTTTTCTGCCATCAACTATAGCAAATATTATGCACAAATCACTAAAACAATTAAAACTATCCAGCTGAAATGAACTCTTTGCACCTTCCTTTAACAAGGTAAATCCACCATAAATAGCTCTTGATGCTGATGCTGAACCTATTCTTGCAAGCTGTGAAGCTTTTTGATGTGAATATTGATTAAAATATCTTAAAATACAAGCAGCAATAGATGCAAAACCAGAGCTTGAACTTGCAAGTCCTGCTGATGTTGGAAAATTATTTTCACTAATTACCCTAAACCCAACATTTGGCTTATTTAAGATTTTTCTTGCATGGTTAAAAAAATTTATTTCTCTATCGCTCAATACAACAACCCTTGAATTTAAAATTATTTCATCCTTACATGACAATTCAAGTTCACTGATTGAATAAAATTTATCAACACTTACAGCAATGCTTGAAGTAGCTGGAATATTTAAAAATTTATCTCTCTTCCCCCAATACTTAATTAATGCCAGACTAGGATTTACCTTACATCTAATCTTCACACTACGCTCTCAAATCTCCTAAAATTTTAAGAGCAAAATCAAGGGAATAAATTCCACTCTCACTCATTTTAAATAATATTTTTCCTCTCTCATCACTAGAAATATTATAATCTCTTTCAAGAAGATATAAAATTTTATTAACATGCAGCTTCATATGTCCTCTCTGAATTCCATCAAAAGCAAGTGCTCTTAAAGCCGCAAAATTACTTGCCAGGCCAACACAAGAGAGAACACCCATAAACTCTTTTTTGCAATCAATCCCCATAATCTTAAAGCTCAATATAGCCGCTTCATGAGAACCAGCCGAACCACCTTTAATACCAACCTGTAAAGGCAATTCAATCTCTCCAATCAAATTTTCATCAGAAATATAAAATTTACTAAGAGGTAAATATATACCACTTCTTGAAGCAAATTTATGTATGCATGCCTCAAGAGCCCTTGTATCATTAAGTGTAGCAACACATAAACCTGTTATGCCATTCATAATACCTTTGTTATTAGTAACAGCACGGTCCTCTTCAAAAAATCCTATCTTAGAAATAAGTGAAATATTTTGAGCCAAAACCAAAGATTCTTCACTATCTTTAAGCAAATCATTAACATTCAATTTAAAATTAGCTTTTATAGCAAAATCATTCGAATCATTACTTAAAATTTTTAAAACACACTCATACCCAAACTCTAAAGTAATATGATGAGCCACTCTCTCAGCTACTGAATTTAGCAAATTTGAACCCATAGCATCACAAACATCTACATAGATATTTAATTTTTGAATACCAATTTCCTTAATAAACTTAGTTGAAAGTTTTCTAAATCCGCCACCTCTACGCTCCATATTATGCAAAAGAGGCTTAGACCAAAGATCAATCTTTTTAAAAAGACCAAGACACATATCACTTAAGTCTTTATCTGTCTTTATATAAACTTGAGCAATGCCTAACACCTCACCCACAGAATAACTTAAATTAGCATGCTCAAGAATCTTAGATGAAAAATTTAATGCGGCAATAACTGAAGGTTCTTCCGTAGCAATAGGTACAGTATAATACTTGCCATTTACCTTTAAATTCTTCACAATACCAATGGGTAAGGATAAATAACCAACATAATTCTCTATCATGTGACAAAGAAAATCTTCATCAGCAGAATCATAAAAAAAATCACAAAGATTCAATTTCAAAAGACTCTTTATCTCTCGTTTTTTCTCTAAAATACTTTTACTTCTAAAATTCTCACTAAGTCTCATAAAAATCTTTAAAGCTCTTAACATTAAAAGGCAACGGATGACTTAAAAAATATTTATTTAACCTAAACTGTGCCAAATCCTTACTATTACTTAAAAGCATAGACATCTTTAAAACATATTCATAACCTTTTAAAAGGTTATATAAAGCATTCTCACCTCCCGCATAAAAAGCCCTGAGAATGGCTGCTGCGATGCCTACCAACTTAGCCCCAAGCGCAATACCTTTGGCAATATCCATTCCAGTCTCATATCCTCCCGATGCAAAAACTTTATCTTTAAAAAAATCTTTAATACTAAGTAATGTTAAAACCGACGATATGCCCCAGTTAGCAAAACAAGACGCAATATCCAAATTTTCCTCTTTAATTCCTTCAACCAAAACCCAGTTAGTTCCACCACTACCAGCAAGATCAACATAAGAAACCCCAAGATCTAGCAAGCTGATAACAGAATCGGGAGAAATTCCAAAGCCCGTTTCTTTAACAATAACTGGAATATTTGATACAGAGCAAATCCTCGCAATTGAGTCTTTAATTCCTCTAAAACTTCTCTCGCCTCTTAAATTCATTAATTCTTGACCTGAATTCAAATGTACAATTATGGCATCAACCTCAAGTCTCTTATTCATTTCAATTATTTCAAAAATCCCAAATTCTCTTAACTGAGTAGCACCAATATTTGAAAATAAAGGAATATTATGAGCATACTTCCTTAAGTAAAAATCTTTAATATATTCAGGATATTTAAATATAAGCTTAAAGGATCCCAGACTCATTGGAATTCTTAAATCATTTGCAATCTTAACAAGAGACTTATTCAGCTTATTACCCTCTTTGACGCCTCCTGTCATTGATGAGATAAAAATGGGCATGGCAATATCATAGCCAAATATACTCTCTCTCGTATCTATCTCACAAAAATCAAGCTCACTAAGTGCATCATGCTTTAAATTAACAAAATTTAAAAGATTATCACTTTTACTAACATCCTCTTTATCTAAACAAATTTCAATTTGTCGTTTTTTATTATTTAATATATTAGGCTCGATACCCATAAACCCGGTATCCATCCTCTCTAATTTCTTTTAAATAAAACCCTTGGGATTCACCTGGAACAATCCTATTTTCAAAAAAATCCCTATACTCATCAAAATTTGCATCATGTCGTACTGAAAGCATTTTATCAATATCCCAGGTCTTAACAACACAATGAGCATTCTCTTCAACTGTAAGCTCATAAATAACCATAATATTACCAGACCCATAAGAACAAAAAAGTATCTTCTCACCACTAATATCCTTTTTTGCAAATACTCGCTTCAAATAAGACATTAAAGATAAAAATATTGATCCTGTATATAAATTTCCCACTTCCTTAGAAGCTTCAACAGAATCATAAAAGTCTATTGATTCTAAATAAGCATTTCGCTCAGATTCATCTTCACTATAATATTTTTTTAAAACATAATGCATTGAGTCTATAGGCATTTGTGCAAAAGGTACATGTAAAATAAACCTATATTTAGAAAATAAATCCTTAATACTCATATTTTTTTTATATGCAAAATTTGCTAAAGCCTCTTCATTTGCCTTATTATAGCAGTCAATAGAATAACGCCCTTTTACCTTAGCCTCAAGACTTCCAAATGGTCTAAAAAAATCATCAACATCATCAGTATAAACCCCAAACTCAGACAAATTAATAGATACAACTTTTGGATTTTGCTCAATAAGAACTGCTGTTGCTCCAGCCCCTTGAGTAATCTCTGCTGTAGTAAGATTACTATAATGTGCGATATCACTAGAAAATACTATTCCATATTCAAATTTCTCTGAATGACTTAAAATACTTGCAGCACTGTGCAAAGAAAGTGCAGAACCTGCACATGCATGTTGGACCTGAAAAGTTAAGAAATTATTTGATAAATTAATACCAGCTAACTTCAAAGCTCCATAGACATAAGATGAAATTGACTTTGAATAATCTACACCCGTCTCAGTTCCACCTAAAAATACTCTCATTTTATCTAACTCAAGATTATTATTATCAAAAATTAGCTTAACAGCAGAGCTAGCCATTGTAACACTGTCTTCATTAGGACTTGTAAATCTAAATGCTTTCTGAAGGGTTGCATCAATTGCTCTATTAAATTTCTTAAAAAATTTTTCATCAGAATTATATAAAGAATTGTCTAAAAGAACATGTAAGTTTAAACAATTTAAAGGCAAAAAAACTCTAATATCACTAATACCTACTTTCATCAATTTCCCCCGATTAAAAAAATAATTACCAAGTAATATACTATAGATCATAAAAACATCAAAGTTCAATATGCTATGATGAAAGGAGAAGCAAATTATGCAAATAGCAGTACTTCTATCTGGTGGAGTAGACAGCTCTGTGGCTCTTTATATAATGATACAAAAAGGATATAAAAATATAAAGTGTTATTATCTAAAAATTTGGCTTGAAGACGAACTTTCCTACATAGGAGAGTGCCCTTGGAAAGAAGATATTAATTATGTAGAGGCTGTGTGTAAAAAATTTAATGTACCATATGAAATCATCAGCTTACAAGATGAGTATTACAAGAGAGTAGTAACTTATGCTATCGAAGAATTAAAAATTGGTAATACCCCAAGTCCAGATATATTTTGTAATCAAAGAATAAAATTTGGGGCATTCTTTGACAAGATAAACGAACATTATGATTTAATTGTCACAGGACACTACGCCAAAATAGAAAACAAAAATGATCACTACATACTTAAACAAGCCAAAGATAAAATAAAAGATCAAAGCTATTTTCTGTCTCATCTCTCTAGAAAACAAATATCAAAACTGCATTTTCCATTAGGAGACCTATTAAAAACTGAAATAAGACAAATAGCACAAAAAATAGATTTGCCCAATAAAAACAGAAAAGACAGTCAGGGAATCTGTTTTCTTGGCAAAATCAAATATGATGAATTTATAAAATATCATTTAGGGGAACTTAAAGGTAATATCATCGAACAAGAAACAGGCAAAATACTTGGAACACATAATGGATATTGGTTTTTTACAATTGGACAAAGAAAAGGTATCAAACTCAGTCATGGCCCATGGTTTGTCACAGAAAAGGATATTCAAAATAACATCATTTATATCTCAAACAGTATAAATTACCTGAAACAAGGGAAGCAACAATTTTTAGTTCACAAAACAAACTGGATAAACAAGCCATTAAACAATGGGGACTTAAGTGCCAAAATAAGACATGGAGAAAAAAAAATAAAATGCAAAATAGAAATGTTAAAAAATGATATTATAAAAGTTGATCTAGAGGAAAAAGATTACGGAATTTCACCGGGACAATTTTGCATATTTTATCAAGAAGATGAATGCTTAGGCGGAGCTAAAATCCTTAAAACACTAACATAATATTATATATTTTTAAAATCATTACTTATAGGGATATTTAAATTATCCCTATAAATTACTTATCAATCTTAAAGTAATCTACTGATTCCTTTAAATGTTTAACACTATCTAACATTCTCTCAGACATTGCTGAAAGTTCCTCACTACTTGATGCTGTTGTTTGAACCAATTGACTAACTTGTTCTATTGCATTCTTAAATTGTCCAATTTGATTACTTTGGTTATAACTTTCACGAGTAATATTCTTAACAAGTCCAGCCGTTTTTTCCATTCCAGGAACAATCTGCTCAAAATTATTACCTGCTTTACTTGCCACAGTCAAACTTTTATGTGCAATATCAATAATTTCTCTAGCAGACTCCTTGCTTTGATCAGCAAGCTTTCTAACCTCAGCAGCAACAACTTCGAATCCCTTACCCTTATCCCCTACTCTAGCAGCTTCAATAGAAGCATTTAGAGCAAGTAAATTAGTTTGCCTTGTTATCTCATCAATAACACCTATTTTATCTGTAATAACCTCCATCGCCTCAATGGCTTTAGTAACAGATTCATGTCCCTCCTTGGTTTTCTCATTAGTGTTAACAGCAATACTCTCAGTAGTAGAAGCATTATCGGTATTCTCAGTAACACCTTGGGATATTTGCTCAATGTTTGCTGTCATTTCTTCTAATGTAGACGCTTGTTCAACTGCTCCAGAACTTAAATTTTGACTCGCATTTGCTATCTGAATTGCATTCTCATAAAGATAATCAAGGTTTTCAATAACCCCTCTGGCAACAGATGAAAAATTAGACCTTAAAAGCTCCAAATCTTCATATAACCCATGAAGTTCTAACGTTTTCCATTCTAAAGAATAACTTGAAACAGTAAAATCCCCAGATGCAAGTCTTCCAGAATAACTTAAAATTCCATTTAAAACAGCACTGAGTTTACCTACAAGATAAATAGTAACTAATCCAAGAATAACTAAAGTCACTACAAAACTTATTCCCAAAATAAAAGTGGTAAGTCTAGTCATATAATAAAAATCATTAGTATTAACTCTTAGATATACTATAAACGAAAAATTAGACAAATGGCATTTTACTTTCTGAGCAAACCCAACAAATTCTTGCCCATGAAGGTCAACATAACGCCTCAAGCTAATTTCTTGATTTTTTTGAATTAAATCCTCAGAAGTACTCTTAACTACACTACTATAGTAAGGATTAACATTAACTAAGTTATCACCAGGCAACCAAGTATGGTGAATAAGAAATGACCCCGTTTGGTCAAATACCATAGTACGACCGCTGCCCAATGCTCCAAAACTAATACCTTTAAATGAATTATAAAGATAATCGATAGCATAAAAGATCATAAAATAACCAAAAACATCACTGGTATTATGATCTCTTAAAGGAATACCTATTAATAAATAAGGAATTTGTCCTGATTTATTCCTAATCTTAGAAACATCCCTCATCAAAACTTCTTCAACAGACCCAGAATCTGCCAAAAGCACAGAAGAATTATAAATAGAACTAGTGCCCCTTAACTTAAGAAAGTATTCTTTATCTGCAACAGAAATGCCATAATCACTATTATCTTTGACAGCAGTAGTAAATATTATTTCACCTTTTTTATTGGTTATCATCAGGTTATTACCTCTGCCCGTTTTAACCAAGATCTCAATTTGATCTAAAATAGCTTCTATTCTCTTAGGCTTACTTCTAGCAATGGATTCAAATACAGATGAAGAATCTAAATACATTGAGTTAATTTTCACTCTCTCTTCCATTGAAGAAAGATAAAGGGTTAAAGAATTTTTGACATTTCCAATAAGATTTTGCATAAGATCTAACTGCTGAGCTACTAAACTAGAATTAATCGACATCCCAAATACGAAAAACAATATAGAAATAAAGATTGCTATAAGAATACTAACAATAAGTAATATCCTAACTTTCAGCTTCAGTTTCATACGCTAATCACCTCTTACAAAAATAAATTCTAAAAATCTGAAAAGTCCTCATCAAAATCCAAATCTTTATCGACAACATCAATGGCTTTCTTAGGATCTACCCTCTTATTAATAGACTCATAACTTACCTTTGAATCACCATGTATATCATCTTGACTATCTCCTAAAGATGAATTACTCTCCATATTCAAAGAAGTAAGATCTCCAGTCATCAAAACATCATCACCCGAATTAAGTTTATCAAAAGCATCAACCTCAAAATCTTTAACTTTGAAAAAAGATATTACTTGTTTGAGCTCTTTAGCCTTTTCAAGCATCCTATCAGCCATACTTGAAAGCTCTTCACTGCTCGATGCTGAAGCTTGAACTACTTCTCCAACCTGATCAAGAGCTTCTTTAAACTGTATAATTTGATCATTTTGCTTATAGCTTCCCTCAAAAATCTTCTTCACAAGATTGGTAGTCTTTTCTATTTCAGGTAACATATCCTTAAATATCAACCCAGCTTCCGTTGCCAATCTAGAATTCTCTTCAACTAATTCACCAATTTCAAGTGCAGATTCCTTGCTAAGATCAGCAAGTTTTCTAATTTCACTTGCTACAACAGCAAACCCCTTGCCTTCATCCCCAGCTCTTGCAGCCTCAATAGCCGCATTTAAAGCAAGCAAATTGGTTTTTCTAGCTATCTCTTCAATAACACTGACTTTCTCAACAATAGACTGCATAGCCACAACAGATTCTTCAACAGCCTTACCCCCTATTTGAGCATTCTCATTAGTAATTAAGGCAATTCGTTCTGTTTCTCGGGAATGATTCACACTCATCTCAACTCCAGATGATATCTGTTCAATGTTAGCTGACATTTCTTCAAGTGTTGAAGCTTGCTGTAATGCACTAGAACTTAAATTCTGACTTGAATTAACAACTTCAACACTTGCCTTATTAACATAACTAATGTTCTTAAGAACACTTGCAATAGCATCTGCAATAGCATCTCTCATTTTAACAATTTGTAAGCCCAATGAACCAAGCTCATCATCATACTTATCATTAATAACATAATCTTTATCTAAATTTCCTTGAACTATTTCCTTTACCAAATTTCTAACCAAATTCAACCTAAAGCTAATAACTGTCTCTAACCTCACTGAAAGAATAACAACCAATATAATAATGCCTAAAATAGCACATACAATAAATTTAAAAGCCAAACTGTAAATGACCCCATAAATATCTTCATAAGGAATTCTGGCAACAAGAATTCCACTATTATCTCCAAGTTCACTACTAATAGGCAATATGGCATAATAATTATACAACTTCATCTCAGGAAAATACGCTCTCTCAATCTGATAAACTGGTATCTGGCCTGGTACAAGAGGTTGCATAGGGGGTTTGGACAATGCATTCTTTAAAATACTAACAAATTTATCACTAACTTTAGAGCTCTCATTATATTCTATTAAAGGATTAACAAGATTATTGTATGGATCTAAATAGAATAAATTTCCTCTATTATAAAAACCAAATCTAGATCTATCTAACTTATCTCTTATCACATCATCAAGTAAATAACCTACCAAATAGCCAAGAAACACTTTATCTTCTGCTGAATATACAGGAACAACTATGGCAGAAGCTTTTTTATCTTTATAGTGAGATCTAATAGCAACTTCTCCCGTTATCCCTTCAGTAAGACCAGGATACCAACCAACAAAATTTAATTCACTTTTTTTATATTCTTTTACAGAGTTTTTAAAATACTCAGTATTTGACTCAGACTGACCAAAATCTATATTATTGGCATGTCTCGTAGAAACAATTATTTTACCTTCAAAATCAAGAAATGCAAATTCTTCATAAAAAGTATCAAGCTTTAAATTGAACAATATCTCATATACCCGATTTCGATATTTTCTATTCCCTTTTACAGCATCAAGAACTATTTTAGAATTCTCTCTAAGTCTGTCTAATTCAACCTCTGAAAAAATATGCCCACCATTTTTAATAAACGAATATTCACTCATAGTCTCAAGAGCTAAATTAGAACTTGCACCATCAATTATGATATAAAATGTATCTAACAAAGCCTGCACAGCAAAAGCGGCTCGTCTTATTTGAGCTCTTGTAAGTTGTTTATAATAACGTTCTAAATAACTACTCAAAACAAACTTAAAAATTAAAGAAAAAAACAATATGGTTATCAACAAACATAAAAATAAAAAACCAATAAACCTGTGCTTAATTTTTAACATAAAACTACCTCGTAAATTAATCACTCACTTAATTAATTTAACAAACATAAGAATTAAGTAGATACCTCTCATAACTTTATATCAAAAAATATAATTCTCAAATAAACCCTAAATAATTCCACCTGTATATTAAAAGAAATAAACATAAAAATCAATCTTTTTTATAAGGTAAACCTAAAGCTTTAGGGACATAATTCCTTTTTGAAAAAAACATAAGACTCAAAATCACTACAACATAAGGTAAAATGATTAATATTTTAAGAGGAATTATTAAAGACAAAAAAGAAACTTGGGACATCATAACAACTAAAGTTCTTATAAAAGAAAACAAAAAGCTACCCATCAAAATTCCAAAAGGTTGCCAATTCCCAAAAATCACCATAACAATGGCAATAAAACCTTGGCCACCAATAATTCCTTGCATATAACTTGAAGCAATCACAGTAGAGAGAACTGCTCCAGCAATCCCCGCAAATAAGCCACTTAGAAGGACACAAAAAAACCTAATCATAAATACATTAACTCCAAGAGATTCTAAAACTTCTGGTTCCTCACCACTAGCCTTAATCCTAAGTCCAATTTTAGTATATTTAAACATAACATGAAAAAGTACAACACATATTATTGCAATATAGAGTGAATATCTCTTACCAAAAATCTGAAATACAAGAGACCTTTTATCCAAAACTCCGTCAAAAAGTATGGGCAACTTAATATCTATTGGAGGAGTTGAAGCAGAACCAAAAATAAAAGTTCCAAACAACATCGCGACAGATGGTCCTAAAAAATTAATAGCCATCCCAGTTATTATCTGATCTGATTTAAGAAAAACAGTAAAAATAGCATGAAGAATTGAAAGAACAAGCCCTGAAAGCCCCCCCGCAAAAATTGCAAATAACGGACTACCATAACAATATGCAACTGTAGCACCAACAAATGCCCCAAGAGCCATTGTGCCCTCAAGACCAATATTGATTATTCCACATCTCTCACTTATAAGTCCTCCAAGACCAGCCAAAATTAAGGTCTGAGAATTTATGAGCGTTTCACTAATTAGAAATATTAGTGCGTTTGACACTTTTTATACCTCTCAAAAACATCTTATTTAAAAAATGGCTAGCAGAAATCATAATCACCACTATCCCTATCATCAAAGACACAATTGAAGATGACAAACCCATTAAACTTTGCACTCTGCTACTACCATAAAATAAAATTGAGAATAAAGTACTTGAAAATATTATTCCTATTGGGGAATTATTTCCTATCAAAGCAACAGCTATACCATTAAGACCTGTTCCTTCCATATAAGTAAGCTTAAATATTGCCTTATTAACACCCATAACCTGTATAGCACCCGCAAGTCCCGCAAACGCACCTGCAAGAAACATAGTAAACATCAAAATTTTTTTAATATCAATTCCCACACGATAAGAAGCGACAATATTACGTCCAACAGAGCTTATTTTAAACCCAAGCATCGTCTTATTCAATAAAAACCACATTAAAATAGCAATAATTATCCCAATAATTATCCCAAAATTAAGAGGGGCCTTTAATAAATCATTAATAAATGGATGTTTTGCTCTATAAGCAAGTCCCTCAGATGAAAGTTTCCAAGAACCAAAAAAATCAATAAAAGCGCTTTCTCGAATAGGCTTAGATAAATCACTATTATCCTTTTTAATAGCGGGCAAATCTATGATTATATTATTTAAATGAAATAAAATCCAATTAAACATTATCCCTGAAATTACTTCATTTATGTTAAATTTAATCTTTAAATATCCAATTAAAACACCTAAAATTCCTGACGCTAAAGATGCAAAAAGGAAAATGCAAATTACATGCAATACAGGAGGGAAATCCAAAAAAATTCCAGCTATTAAAGCTGAAATTGAACCAAGCATAAATTGACTCTCAACACCAATATTAAAAAGTCCCACTCTTAAAGCGATGCCAATCGAAAGACCTGTAAAAATCAATGGCGTGGCATAGCTTACAATATACGCAAAATGTTTAGGAGAAGAAAATATAACCTCTATCATTATATAGTACATTCTCAAAGGAGAATACCCAAGAATTAATACTATTAACCCAAGAATTAAAATCCCCAAAAAAAATGCAAAAAAATTAATAAATATCGATGAATTTAAAAATACTGCAATTGCCTCTTTATATTTATAGTTATCAACCTTCATTCAAACTATACCCATCATCATTTTTCCAATAACACCAACATCAAAATTATGCTCTAAAACACCAACGATTCCACCATTGTACATTACAGCTATTCTATCACAAACACTCATAAGCTCATCAAGCTCAAGAGATACAAGAAGAACTGTCATACCTTCATCCCTTTGCGCTAAAAATTTTTTATAAATATTTTCAATAGCACCCACATCAAGTCCCCTTGTGGGTTGAACTGCCAAGAGAACCTCAGGTTTCAAATTAATTTCACGTGCAACAACGACCTTTTGTTGATTACCTCCAGATAAATTTTTAACTTTGCTCAAAATATCTCTCGGTGTAATATCAAATGAAGCTGCAAGTTGTTCACTTATTTTCTTAAGAAGAATTAAATTAAAATTAACAAACTGTTTTTTAACAGTATTTAAAAACTTAACCTTTAATTTATCATTACCTATACCACTACTCTTCATTTTTAAATAATTAACATCATCAAAACTTTTAATTCCAATATTTTGCAAAATGTTAAAGTCTAAAATAAGACCATGCTTTTGTCTATCAGATGGAATATGGCCTATTTTCCTATCTATTATTTGTTTAACACTAAGACCCTTGATTGATTCAAATTTGCCATCAACTTTCTTAATTATATCTCCGCTAAAGATATCTCTAACTCCAAGAATTGCTTCGACTAATTCTTCTTGACCGCTGCCTTCAACTCCAGCTATCCCAAAAATTTCACCTTCTCTAAGATTCAAACTAATATTCTTAACTTTAAAAACACCCCGTTCATCTTTAACACTTAAATCTCTAATCTCAAGAATGTTTGTGTGATCAACAATCTGCCTCTTGGAGATATCAAGAGAGGTTTCTTTGCCTATCATTAATTTAGTAAGCATTCCCTCATCGGTTTTAGTAATATCAAAAGTCCCAATTACTTTCCCAAGACGCATAATTGTACACCTTTGTGCCACAGCCTTTATTTCTTTTATTTTATGTGTAATAAGTATTACAGTATGCCCCTCTACAGCCAATATTTTTAAAACATTCATAAATTCATCAATCTCATTAGGTGTAAGTACTGCTGTAGGTTCATCAAAAATAATAATATCTGCATTTCTATAGAGAACTTTGAGTATTTCTACTTTTTGTCCCATCCCAACACTTAAATTCTCAATCGGCTTATCAGTATCTATTTTCAAACCATATCTTTCCGAAAGTTTAAGTATCCTCCTCTTTGCATGATCATAATTAATAAATCCAAATTTTGAATCTTCATATCCTAAAATAATATTTTGTACAGCCGTAAATTTTGGAATTAACATAAAATGTTGAAAAACCATCCCAATACCACTTCGAATAGATTCGCTTGAATCTTTAAGTTTTAGTTCATGTCCTCTTAAAAAAATCTGCCCGCTATCGGGCTTGTGAATTCCATAAATAGTTTTCATTAAAGTGGTTTTGCCAGCACCATTTTCACCAAGAATTGCATGTATTTCTCCCTTTTTAAATCTTATACAAATATTATCATTAGCAATAAAATCACCATATCGCTTAGTAACTTTATCTAAAATTAATATGTCTTGCATTAAAGATAACCTGAAATTCAATAAAGATAAATAACATTTTATTTATACCCTAACCAAATAGGTTAAAACTAAAAACAAATATTTTCAAGAGATTTTCAGAAAAAAATCAAAAACAATGTAAAATATCAAAAATCATGCAATAAATTTAATAAAAGGCAAAAAATAATGATAAAATGAAGGCACATTATGATAATGACAAAAGGATTAAAATATGAGAATTAAAGCCTGCATTTTCGACATGGATGGAACTTTAATAAACAGCATCATGGATATTGCATTTTCAATGAACTTGGCACTAAAAAAATTAGGATATACAGAAATTAAAATAGATGAATTTAACACTCTTGTTGGCAGAGGATATTCTAAATTAGTAGAGAACACCTTAGAGCATCTTAACGTAAACTTAAATGATAAACACCTCAAAGATAATCTTTATCAAGAATTTGTAAAAGCATACAATCAAAATCTTTCTTCCCTAACAAAAGCATATGATGGTATACCAGAACTTTTAAGAAAACTAAATTCACTTAACATTCCTGTTGGAATCTTAAGCAATAAAAACCATGAAGAACTATTAATAATATCAAAAGATATATTCAAAGACATAAACTTCTTTGAAGTGAGGGGCTACTCACCAAGATTTGAGGCAAAACCAGATCCTTCAAATGCACTTGACATGATAATAGAATTAAATCTCATGCCAAAGGAAATAGCATACATCGGAGACAGCGATGTTGATATGATTACTGCTCAGAATGCAGGATTTTTACCTATAGGGGTTTCATGGGGATTTAGAACAATAAAAGAATTAAAAGAAAGCGGAGCAAAATACATTTTAAGTAGTCCATCTGAACTTTTAGACATAATCAAATGAATTCAAAAGTATATTTCCCACACCTGTATCATTATTTATTTAATCATGAAAGCATAAAGGGATTATCAGTTTTTGAAAAAGAAATTGAAATAATCAAATACTTAGAAGAAAATAAAAAAACTATTTCAACATTTATAGACGAAAACTTTAAATCTGATACTGATTTACTTATTCAATACGTTAAAGAAAAAACCGACATAATAATTACTCCTCTTGTTTTATCAAACATCGAATCTATCGATCTAAACATTGTAAAAGACCTCTTTAACAAAGAGCTTAATAAAAACAATCTAGAATTAATATTTGGTTCTATTAAAGCAAATCCTTACTTAAGAAAAGAATTCTTATACGATTTTAATGCCATAAGTAGCGGACATATAACATTTTATATAAACAAACTCTTTGAAGACAAAAATTCTTACACAACACACCTAATCAAAAAAGAAAATGATATGCTTGATTCTTCAAAAATTGTAAAAAATTACATAAAAATTCTACTCTTATTAAGAGTCTTAATAATTAAGTTTTATTTAGAAAAAGAAATAAAATTAATGCCAAGAAATATTGAAAATACAGCAAAATTAGTTAGCAGAGAAATCGAATTTTTAGATGACAATACAGTTAGTCTGATAACTCAAAGTCTATTTAAGTATGAAAATCTAAGTAACATATCGCCAATTGCAACATTAATATCCATTTTTTCAAACAGAACTAGAATACCAAACATTAAAAACAATAGAATAAAGGGATTTATAGGTTATGACGAGAGCTGGTTTTCAATAAAACAATTAAGCTCAAAGGAGCATGATCCAAGAATTATTAAAGAACTTCTAGAAATAGCTAGGAAAAATAAATGGTAAAGATACTTTCAAATTTTTTTAAGGCCACTTTAATCGCATCAATAATTGCATTCCTAATAGAAGAATTATCAATAATACTTTTCTTGCCATACAAGATCCGATTTGCTCTAATATTCATCGGATTTTTATTCGATGCAATATTGATCTTGATTTTTTTATACAAAATTTCAAAAGCTTATTTTTCACAAAAACTACAAATATATATAAGAAATAATTTATTTTTTGATCTAATTCATTGCTTAATTCCTTTAATATTTTATAGCTCTCATCAAATCCAAAATATAATTAATCCTCACGAAACAATTCTAAGTCCAATCGTACTTTCACTTTTCAAACTAAGATTCTTAAGACTCCTTAGATTTAACGACTTAATGATTGAAATTTATTATAATCCAAAAGAAAAAAATCTAATCTTAGTTGCATTTGCAAGAACATTTTCAATAAGTTTACTAATTCCATTCATATTTTTTATAATATTTTCAAGTTCAGGTTTTGCAAATACAATTCCAGAAAAGCAAGAATTTAATATCATAAAAAACATCTCAATAACAACTGAAAAAAACTATATCAAAGAAAAATATCCCTTTATACTAATAATTAAAGATACAGATAAAACGATATATTCTAAATCTGACGATATATTTTTCTACTACAGTCCTAGTGAATACAAAATTATCGAAATGGAACAAACAAAATTCTATATAGATAAGTATCTGCAAAGAAAAAATGATTCTGTAATTGGAATATTTTTATTTACACTTTTTATATCATTTGCGCTGTTTTTAACAAATTTTTATAAATTTTTTAAAGCAAGTTTTCTAAATCCAATTATACTAATGCAAAAAGTATTACAAAATCCAATTGAGTATAGAAAAATTCAAATTCCATTCCATTTCAGTGAAGAAAAAGTATATGAAATGGCAAAAACATTTAATAATGTTTTACTAAAAGACAAACTAAACGCAAAAAGAAGAAGCAAACTTCCTTTAGAAATTGAAAAAGTGAAAAGAATAATCAACAGTAATAAGGAACATGTATGATAAAAAAAATATTTCTGTTATTAATTATTAACACATCAATCCACTCAAGATTAATAACAACTTCAATTGAAAAACGATCATCAGAAGCAACAAAAAAATACTCTGCTTTTAATTTAATAATAGAAGAAGAATATTATACCAAACATCCAAAAGGCACACATGAAATGCAAATATATGAATTAACAGAAAATTTTATAAAGAGCATTTTCAGAGATAAAATTAACTATACTGCAATAACTCCAACTTATAAAGAAGCCAACAAATATTTACTACAAAGTGAAATTATTGACAAAGATTTCTCAAAATATAAAATATTTAAAATTAAAGCCATAGATTCAATTTTTAAAAGCTCAGCACTAATATATACCAAAAAGGGCTTTTATAAGCTAGAGCTACATATAGGCAACAATAATAAAAATAAATTAGAAATTTTCAATCTTAATATGTCATATTTCACAAAACACTTAAATGAAATAAGTAATGCAATGATTTTTTACAAAAAATACTAAGCTACTAAACACATACTATTTCATTTAACAAACACAGACATCACTCTTTGAAGCACCTTGGCTCTATCAAGAGGCTTCACAATAAATGTCTTTGCACCTTTAATCAAACAATCTTTCACCAACTGTTCTTTTCCTAAAGCAGAAATCATTATTACTTTAGCATTTTTATCAAATTCCATAATATTAGAAAGACAAGTTATCCCATCCATCTTGGGCATAGTAATATCAAGAGTAACAACATCAATATTAGGATAATGGTTTTTATATTTAATCACAGCTTCTTCACCATCAGCAGCAGTATCAATAATATTGAATCCTTCAGAAGTAAAAATTTGTGTAAGTTGCTTTACAGTAAAAACTGAATCATCCACAATCAAAACATTAAAAGGAACTCCGGTGTCATAATTGATCCCCTTTGGTTTATTTGAAGAATCCACAGCAATTGTAGTTTTCTGGATCATATTAAACCCTCTTCTTTCATAATAAGTATTTTCAACTTCATAATCATATCAAACCCTCTCTCTTATTGCAATATTAACTTCGATAATTTTACCATCTGGTAAAGTAAAGGGAACTATTAATGCCTCAGAACCCTTATTACTTATTTTCATATTTTCTCCATAAATAAAAGCTGGTGGGGTTATATCAAATACAAAACCCTTAGCATGCAAAGTAGTAACAAAATTGCCAGCAATAATATTACCAACTTCCGTAAGAGTTGCTGCTACCATCTCTTTAGTCTCTTCATCATCAAAATCAACATACTCCTCAAAATTCAACTTTGAAGCAACAAAAAGCGCGGTATCAATATCCATATCAATAATAATACTACCTTCAACAGAACCTGCAAGTCCCACAATTACAGACACACCTCTTATTTTTTGATTTATCGACTTCAGTCCAGGACTGCCCATCTGAATATCTTCAACAAGCAACATATCCCTTAAAACTGAAGAAGCAGCATCTAAAAATGGCTCTATATAATCTATTCTCATTAATTTCTCCTTTAAATCCTTTTATACAAATTAAAATATTTCACAGATCTATCTTTCACAAAAAGATCATTGTTCTTAAGTTCTTCATTATCTCCTAAAATTAAAAGAGCACCGCTCACAGATTTTTCTGCAATCGCATCCAGAATTAAATTCTGCCCATCATCATTCAAGAAACATAAAATATCCCTTAAAAAAATAATTCCCAAATTTTCTGGAAATTCTGATAAAATAGCATCTGAATATTCAAATAAAATATTATTCATAATTTCCGGCTTGAATTTATAAACTCCCGGACTCTGCTCAAAGGAATTTTTTCTATAAATCTCGCTTAAATTAATATCAGACCCTGAGAAAATCAAATTAGAAGTGCCAATTACTTTAACTAAATTATTATCAATAGCTGTTACCTTAAAAGGATCTTTATAAGACTCATATAAAACATTCACAAAAGATATTGTCTCCTTTCCATCACCACATCCAACCTCAAAAACATTTAAAACAGTACCAACACCACTCATTTCATTAATATATGGCTTAACAATTTCATCCTGAAATTCTTTCAAATATCTGTCATCCCATAAGCGTCCTGATGATTTTGAATAAAATTCACCTAAAAAATTATCATAAGATAAATCATTAATATTTGCAATATCTAATTGCATACCGATTTCCTTTAAAAATTCATCATTTACTAAAGACGCATTGAAAGAATATTTAAAAAGATTTTCTTTAATAACCTTTAAATCATCTAAATCACTCTTAGACGATGTCGCAAGATCACCAACAGATGATTCTGACAATTCTAAAAAATTATTGCTATAAGACAATGAGTTATTCTCATTTCCAGAAGCATCTATCTCATCATAATTTCTGCTATCTTCCAATAAAATTTCTTCTTCCCTATCATAATCAAAAATTCTATCAACATCAAGAAGAATATATAACTTTTCACCATACTCAACTACTCCCTTTATGTAACGTATAAGTGCTTCTTGGGACAAAACAGGATGAGGATCTTGAATTAAAGAAGAATCAATTGAAAAAACATTATTAACCTTATCAACAATAACTCCTATTAATAAATCACCATTCCTAAGAACCATAATATCTTCAAGATTTCTCTTAAGGACTTCTAAATTAAACATTATTCTCAAATCAATAATAGAGATTATTTCTCCTCTTAAATTATCAAGACCAACTACATATTTTTTAGCATTTGGGACATATGTAAAATTACTAGATTTCCTAATCTCCTTAACTTGCATAATATCTACAAGATAATTATCATTTCCAATATTAAAAGAAACTACTTTAAAATCTAAATTGACAGGAGTAGGTCCTTTAACCTGATTACTCACATTATGATCCCCTAAACATATCTCTTTTATTTCCATCATAAGACTATCCTTTCATATCTTTCAGGTCAAAAAGCCTAAATACATCAATAATTAAGACAACCTTACCATTACCAAGTGTAGTAGCTCCAACTATGCCGGGACTTGAAGCATACTTATCTTTAATAGGTTTTACAACAAAATCTTCTTCTCCAAGAATAGAATCCACAACTATCCCAGCCTTTTTATCATTAACGCTAATGACTATTAAAAACTTCTCATACAGGTTTTGATCGTTATTTATATTAAAAAGCTCATCAAGTCTAAGCACAGATATAACTTCTTCCCTTAAATTATACACTTCATGATCATTTTCAAGAAGCTTAATATTTTCTTCGCTAATTCTATGTGTTTCAAGAACACTATTTAAAGGAATAACATAAATCTCACTGCCTGACTTTACAAGAAGACCTTGCACAATCACTAATGTTAAAGGAAGCTTTATTTTAAAAGTAGTACCAACATTAACTTTTGAATCTATAACAATAGTTCCATTTAATTTCTTAATATTATTTTTAACAACATCAAGTCCTACGCCTCTGCCAGAAACATCTGTAATCTGACTAGCTGTTGAAAATCCTGGTTCAAAAATTAAGTTCAAAATCTCACTCTCAGATAAAACCATATCTTCTTTTATTAAACCTTTCTCAATTGATTTTTGCCTAATAATATCTGGATCTATACCTCTTCCATCATCCTCAATCTCAATTGATATCACATTACCTTCATTCTTGGCACGCAAAATTATATGACCAGCTTTATCTTTACCCTTGCTAAGTCTCTCATCAGCAGTTTCAAGACCATGATCCATAGAATTTCTAACACAATGCATTAAAGGATCTACAAGATCATCTATAACAGATTTATCAACTTCCGTATCTTCCCCTTCAGTACTAAGCTCTACAATCTTGCCTAGCTTCTTTGAAAGGTCTCTTACCACTCTTGCAAATCTTGAAAAAATACTAGAAACTGGTAGCATTCTTGTCTTTAAAACACTCTCATGCAAATCAGTAATTATCCTAGAGAGTCTACCAGAGGCAAATCTAGAATCTTGAAGAATTTTAAATAGTAAATCTCTTAAACCTACCATATCCTGTAAAGTTCTATCAAGCTTATGCTCCACCAAATTTGCTATTTGGTTTTCAAGAGAGCTTTCCAATTCCAAACCCATATCCTTAAAAATTATCTTTAAATCTACCAAAAAACTATTGCGAAAACTTTCTTGATAATCATAAAAATAATTAAAACTATAAAGGAAAGAGGTCATATCAGAATTTATTTGATTATAAGTTGACTTACTTATAACGGCTTCACTCACAAGGTTTAATATGGAATCTATTCTTTTACTATCAATTCTAATCAAATTGACATTTACAGTTGTCTTCTTAGATTCCTTAGAAGAGGCATAACTACCAACTTCGGTATTTAAATTTACATCCTTAATATTTTTTAAATCAACTTCGTTAATATCAAAACTAACAACAACATCTGACAAATCTACCTTTTTAGAAATACTATCCACTGAGGTATCTGATATTAAATAATATACAATAAAATCAAAAAATTTATCAGCTAATAAATCTTCGGGAATAGATTTATAAACTTCTCCTAAACTTTTTAACGCCTGCAACATCTGAAGTCCAGAAATCGTTGACATAGGATTATCTTTATTGAAATTTAACTTTACCTCAAATAACTTAGCATCACCAACACGCTCTCTTAAACTTATAAGCTCATCATTAGAAAGCCGCACTTTTCCTTCAGACAGAGTATCATAAACAACAGTATTTCTTTCAATTGCCTCTGTTTTTGCCAACTCACTATCAATATCAAATTCATCAATTGCATAACTCAAAGCAACACCAGACAATTTGATCTTTTCCTCAATAGTATTCTTATTTAAAGATATTAAATAATAATCTACTCTTCTTAAAAACTTATCTGCAATAAGCTGTTCATAATTAGGCACCGTATACAGAATTGGTCCTAAATCTTTTAAAGCTTGAAACATCTGTATACCAGCAATTGTAGCCATAGGATTATCTTTATTAAAATAAATACTCACTTTTAAAACTTTTTGCCCAAGTCCAACAACTTCGCACATATCACTAAGCTCACGGGAAGAAAGCAAAAATTCATCATCATTTATATTCTCTAAAGATATCTCGGAAACTGTCTGATGCTCGTCTCCTAAAAACCTTCTTAATTTATTTTTAAGCTCGCTTACATCTTGTAAATAAACATCTCCATTCAGACGTGCATCAAGCATGCCTTTTATTACATCAAGTGCATTTAAAAGTAAATCAACAAGGTCATTACATATCTTTAATTTGTTATCTCTAATAGCATCAAATACATCCTCAACAACATGAGTAAAACCTGAAAGTTCCATCATATCAACAGAAGCTGAACCGCCCTTAAGAGTATGCGCCGCCCTAAATATCTCATCAATAGTTTCTGCATTATTAGGGTCATCCTCTAATGACATAATATTCTCTTCAAGAGTATCTACAAGATTCTGAGCCTCCTCAAAAAAAATCTCTAAAAGCTCTTTGTTTTCTGAATCTAGCATTAGCTTATTTTTCCTACTTTATCTTAATAGAGGCTAAATCTTAAAGATTCAGCCCTATTAACAAATTAAATTTATTGTTCTTTAGTACGTGCTCCAGATTCATCATTACTACCCTTTTCTAAGAAATCTTGAAAAGACTCATCTGGCATTGACACATCTTCTTTAATCTTTAAAACTTTCTTAAGAGCTTCCTGTGCTTTTAATTTTCGAAGTGATTCTGCCCCACGTGTCTCATAAATCTTAAATACAGATTCATTATCAATATCAGAATCCAAAGAAACACTTAACTTATCATAAATAACCCTTACATCTTTAACATAAAAAATCAAATTCTGATCTTTTGAGCTATGAGACTTTGAAACTCTAAATGCCTTAAATCTCATCTTACTTGAAGGAAGAGGATAGTTAGGAATATTATCTTTACCTGTTATAGCACTTATGCCTGGAAGATAATTAGGATTTGACCACACCAAATCTGCCCAACCTTTAAATCTTAAGGTACCTAAAGGATAAACATATTCCATCCCACTCATATCTTCAAATAAAACTTCAAGATCGACCTCATGACCCAAACTGTAAACAGTAACCTTAACTTCTTTCATAGTTTTAACATTGTCAATTAAACCTTTACCTAAAAATTGATTACCGTCTTCTCCAGCATAAAAAGGAATCTTAAATGGAGGTAAAATCATTGCAGAAGATTGAGAATGACTTGGAAATAATACTCTCACACCTAAGATTGTATCGCCTGCATATCTTTTAGATTCACCCTTAACAACAGCTGGAGCAACAACAGAATTTTTTACATAAGCCTGCATCCTAGATGAAGGGGTTAAAAGAACAGTCCAATTACTTATTCCAAGATCTAAGACCATATCTTCTGCCTTCACAATATTTGAAGCCCCAGAATACACAAGTTCAACATAATCTGTAAGATCAAGCTTAGTTGGGCTTGAATCTCTTGCAAGTTCTGCAAAATCAAGAACTAATTCACCAGGCTCATTTTTCACAGAATTATCACCTGATGATGCGCCAGGTACTTCTTGTCCAAAAAGAGAGCTTAAGAAAATAAGAAAAAATAAAATAAAAACAATATTTTTTACTTTAGACATAAAAATCAACTCCTTCTATAAAATAATTTATAGCTTTTTATTTTTAATTTTTACTTACAGTATACCCGAGATTGCCTAAAAATGCCTTAAACATTTAGAACATACCCTTCAATAAAAATAACAATTTTTCTAACATTTCCAGGATAGTTAAAATCAATTGTTTCTTTTAAAGATTTAACAAACAAATTTACTCTCAGTTTATCAGAGTCATTATAACCACCATTTTCAAAAGAATTATAAAACTCTTTTGAAAGATTTATAAAATATACATCATTACTTATAAAAGAATACAAAAATTTTACGTTCCTTGTGCCAAATTGCAAAGAAAACCCCTTACTATTACCCAATAGAAAATCTTTAACTAAAAAATCCAAATTCTCTTTAAGAGTTTTTTTCTCCTTTAAATATCTTAAATCAGCAATCAATTCATTTTCACAATAAAAATAGAAAACTTTCCTAAAGAAGATATTCTCATAATTTAAAAAAATCATACATAAAGAAAATATAAAACTTAACAATAAAAGCGCAATTAGTATCTCAAATGAATATTTTGCTCCATTACGACTAAAAAAACTACAATAAATAGAATTATTTTTCATAAAATTCAATAAACCTAATTAAAGATTTAAGTACTAATATATTTATCTTACTCATATAATTGTAATCCAAAATTAACATAGCATCAGCAATGTTAGATAAAAACCCAATTTCAATTAACACAGCAGGCATACTACTATTTTTAATCACAAACCACTGCTCTTCTCTAATTGATCGAATTTTGGTCTCACATAAAACATCAATAAAAGTCTCATATAAAATTTCAGCTAATTTTTTTGACTCATATTTATACTTAATATCTAGTATATCATTAAGCTCCCTCAAGTATCTATTACCTCTAATATCATATCCTTTAAAATTTCTCACAACTTCTCTTTTGGAATCTTGGGGAAGATACCAAAATTCAATTCCCCTAGCTTCAGGATTTGGCGCATTATTCACATGTATTGATAAAAATATAACATTATGTGGAAAATCTGGTTTAATTGCATTCGCAAGCTCAGACCTATCTTGCAATGGCACAAAAACATCATCTACACGTGTTAATAAAATGTTCCTGTCTAAAAAATAATTACTCAAGACTTTATATAAATGCATAGAATAAGTTAGAGCAAAATCTTTCTCTAAAAAAGTAATATCATGTTCATTGATTTTATGAGTTACAACAGCTCCTCTATCATGTCCGCCATGACCAGGATCAATTACTATCGACATTATTCGTGGCTTACTGTAACTTTGCAAAGCTCTAAAATGATTTTCAATCTGCATCAAAGCCCTCTTGGTTATCAAAATCTCTCCGTCCTTTAGAAGGATAGGATCTACATAAATATAATAACCAACAGATGAGAGACCATATTCAAAACCTACTTTAAGCTTAAGATGTCCCTTCTCATGTTCAATTGTAAGAATATCATTTGCAATATTAAAGTTAAACTTAAAAAACTTACTATCAAGTGAATCCAGAATATTAACGTAATCAACTTCCTGAGCCTCTAAAAAAAAATAAACAAAGATTAAATTAATCAATAATATTATTTTCCCAAAGTTCAATTGCACTCTTTAAGTCACCTTTAAACCTTAAGCTATTTTTAGTAATTTCATGTTTGATTTCTTTAAATTCTCTGCCAAATTTAAAAGGGTTAATGCCATATCTTAAGCATAGTTTCAAAAATCTAAAGAACGAAAATTTTATTCCATTTCCAATAAAAATAGGAACATAATTTTTAAGCAAAAAGATCAAAAAACTTCTATTTTTTGTCAAATCTTCTGGAACATTTAAAGCGGTATATTGTATGCGAAGTTTCCTATAGATATGGACACTTTCCCCAAAATAAATAGCCCTAAGCCCAAAATCTAATCTTTGAAAATATTCATTTTTAATTCTTCTATCAAACCCCCCTAGTTGAACAAATCTCTCTTTAGAGTAAAGACCACAATAATCCATAGTAATTAAACTTTTCTCATAATCCCTCTCAGAATTTATCAAAATTACCTTCAATTTCTGCTGTTCATCAATAGTGGGAATAAAAACTGATGGAACAACTTCCTCTTCTTTGTCAAAAAACTCTCCACCAACAAGAAGCACATTCTTTTTAACTATTTCATCAAATATATTAGGAATCCAAAAAGGATTTAACAAATACATATCACTTTGCAACACAAAAACAAAACTACAAATGGATTCTTTCATAGCTAAGTTGACCTTCTCGCCAGAATTCAAATCATCAGAAAGTAAAATAAACTTCAATTTATCATAACTCTCTGAAATAAATTGAAGAGAATTTCTATTACTTTGCTTTTCAATAGAAATAATTTCTCTGATAAAATCAAAATTAGAGAGAGATCCAAATAAATCTTCTCTAAAAATTTTTGTACCCCTATTTAAAATTACAAAAGAGATTCCAAAAGTTGACTTTTGTACATAATTATTTTTAGACTGAATAACTGTATAAGAATAGTCATTACTCTTAAAATACATAAACTTACTTCAAAAATCCTTATAATTAAACTATAATAACTATATGATAAGCACTAAAATGTTAAAAATAAGTATTTTAAACATCGATCAATTAAAATATAGCATAGTTATTGCCGTTTTAATACTCATAACATTGATAAGTTGCAAAGATAAAAATGTAACCTACGACAAAAGAATAAAAAAAATACTTGATAATAACAAAATTGAATACAGAATAGACAAAGAAAATGATTTTATTGTATCAAAAATCATCAATGATACAAAAACAGAAATAATAGTCCGATCAAAAATAAATTCATATCAAAATTCAAAAACAAGAGAAATATTTGGAATTGTAGAAATATTCGATGTCAATTCAAACAAAATTCAAGAAATATCAGAATCTCTAATGAGTGATAGCTACAATAACCGAGTTTTAGGATCATGGGAAATCATTCATGACCCTGAAAGGGGCAATAATTCTTTAGTATATATTGTCAAAGCTGAAGAAAATGCAAAAGAAACCTTTCTACTTGATGCTCTTGAAGAAGTCGCAGCAACAATATCCATCTTTAAAAAGGTAATAAAGGGTAATGACATAGAAGTCAATACTAAAAATACATCTAATGAAATTGATAATGATACCTTACACAATGAAGAAAAAATGAAAGACCATGCAGAAGAAGAGCTTCAAAAAATAAAAGCCGAGTAACTATTCTACATTTAAAGAATTAACATCAAAATTAAATTTTACTCTGTCACCTACCTTAATTTTAAATTTAGAAAAAGAACCTTCCGGAACCTCAAGAGCATACTTGACCTTATACCTAGAATTTACAACCCTTTGTGAAAAAGGAACTAAACTGTAAATTTCCTTAATAACACCTACAGAATTAATATAAGCAATCTCAAGTGGTACAGGGGTATCTTTCATCCAAAAAGATAAATTCTTCTCTTCTTTAAAAATAAAAAGCATACCATTATTTTCATTTATGCTCTCAGTTCCCATATACCCTTTAGCTCTAGTAACTTCATCAAGCGCAAGCTTAACAAAAAACTTAGTATCATTAATAATAATTTCTTTATCATATACATGATTGGCACACGATATATAAAAAATTAATGCAAAAAGAGCTCTCAGAATCAACGCTCCTTATTAACATAAGACTTTAATGTCATCCTTAAAATATTACTATTCAAAGCAATAATAGAATCACCAACATCCCAAATATAACTGAAAGGAGTTACAACAATAGCATCGCCAAATTTTTCCCTGATACTAAGAACAATAGAGTATTGAGAAATCAACTTTTTATCAAAAACAAAAGTATATGAATAAAGCCTATCGTTATCAAAACTAAAGTAAGCATACCTTATAGGAGTTTTACCTTTAAATTTTAAAATTTGTGTTTTAGCATAAGGAAATTCAACTTCTTCAATATCAGAATACAAAATAGAAGTTTGACGAACATTATCCTCAACAAATTTAACATTCTCTCCAATTTTAAAAGATAAAAAAACAGAAAACAAGTAAAAAACTGTAATTCCCATATGACTTCATCCTTAGAAAAAAAGAATGTAAACAAAAAGCAAAACTATTAAAAAACTCGCAAATAAATAAAGCATAACACTAACATTAAATCCAAAACAGAATCTCGACTTTAAAAAATCATTACTAGTTCTGGACTCCTTCAATCTTGATCGCCGTCTCATTCTAAAAATACGCTCTTGAGACTGTCCTTCTAAAGGACTATAACTACATTTTGGACAACCATTCTCAAATGCAGAAACAATACCTACATATCTACAATTTGGACATTCAAGATCGCCTAGTTTAGAGTGACAATTTAAACACACAGACTTATTAAGTTCAACCTTTCCCCCACAATGTTCACAAAAAACCTCAAAATTGACTTTTTTCAAACTATAATCCTTTAAACACAATGCTTAAAAATTGTATATATTAATTATCATATAAAATATATTAATATATTTAAATAGGAAGACTAAAATGAAATCAGGATTTGTATCAATAATAGGTAGACCTTCAACAGGGAAATCTACACTTTTAAATTCAATATGTGAACACCAAATATCAATTATTTCATCCATACCACAAACAACTAGAAACAAAATAAAAGGAATATTTACAGATAAAAGAGGTCAAATTATTTTCATAGACACACCGGGATTTCATCTAAGTAAAAAGCAATTTAATATAGCACTGATGCATAACGTACATTCTGCAATTAAAGAAACAGAATTAATTCTTTATGTAATTGACATTCAAGATAAACCTGGCATTGAAGAGAATGAAATATTAACAATTATCAGTAAATCCAAAATTAATTTCTTAGTAGTCATCAACAAAATTGATATTCAAAAAACAAAAGAAAGAGAAATAATGATATTTTTAGAAGAAAAAGGAATTAAAAAGGACAATATTATAAAAATCTCTGCTGAACAAAAAATCAATATTGAAGAAATTAAAGATAAGATTTATGAAAATCTCCAAGAAGGACCTCTTTATTATCCAGAAGAATATTATACAGATCAAGAAATGAACTTAAGAACTAGTGAAATAATTAGAGGCGTAACGATTAAAAAACTAAAAGAAGAACTACCATATTCTTTATATATAGAGATCGAAATCTTAGAAGATAGAAAAAACAAACTTTTTATTAAAGCAAATATTATTGTAGCCGTAGAGAGTCAAAAAGGCATAATAGTCGGCAAAGGAGGCAAAGGAATAAAAACAATTGGAGAAGAAGCAAGAAAGATAATATCAGAAATATTTGAAAAGAAATGCGATTTATTCTTACAAGTAAAATTAAGAAAAAATTGGAACAAAAACCCTAAACTAATTAAAAATTTAATCAATTAACACAATAACATCTTAAAACATCTCTTTAAAATCTTGAAACAAAAAACATAGAATGCTAAAATCAAGTCTTAAATAGGGGTAATATTTATGAAAACAGCACACTGGGCAGATTTCTATGCAAAAAAAATCATAGAAGAAAAAGGTGAAAAGGAACAATATACAGTTGCATCAGGCATTACTCCATCAGGCACTGTGCATATTGGAAACTTTAGAGAAGTAATCTCCGTTGACCTTGTAGCAAGAGCATTAAAAGATGCAAACAAAAATGTAAGATTTATATACTCATGGGATAACTATGATGTATTTAGAAAAGTACCTAAGAACATGCCTGATCAAGAATTACTGACAACTCATTTAAGACAAGCAATCACAAGGGTTCCTGACACCAAAACTAATCAATCAAGCTATGCAAGAGCAAACGAAGTGGAATTCGAAAAATATCTACCTATTGTAGGTATTAAGCCAGAATTTATAAACCAAAGTCTAAAATATATGTCAAGTGATTACTCAAATCAAATTAAGTTTGCACTAGATCATAAAGATGAAATAGCAAAAGTCCTTAATAAATATAGAACAACAAAACTCGCTGACAACTGGTACCCTATTAGTATTTTTTGCACTAAATGCGACAGAGATACTACAACAGTAAAAAATTATAATCATTGCTATTCAATTGAATACCATTGCGAATGCGGTAATAAAGAATCACTCGATTTAAGAAAAACATGGGCTGCAAAACTTCCATGGAGAATAGACTGGCCAATGCGATGGAAATACGAAAACGTTGATTTTGAACCTGCAGGAAAAGATCATCATAGTAGTGGGGGAAGTTTTGACACCTCAATAGAAATTGTAAAAATTTTTGGAGGAACTCCGCCCATAACATTTCAGTATGATTTTATATCAATCAAAGGACGTGGTGGGAAAATATCTTCATCATCTGGAGAGGTCGTGTCATTAAAAGATGTCCTTGAAATATATACTCCTGAAGTCACAAGATTCTTATTTGCATCAACAAAACCCAACACAGAATTTTCAATATCATTCGATCTTGATGTAATAAAAATTTATGAAGATTACGATAAATTTGAAAGAGTATATTATGGAATTGACGATATTAAAGAAAGTAAAAAAGAAGCTTTTAAAAGAATTTACGAACTATCTCAACCAAAAGCACCAGATAAAGAAATTCCATATCAAATTGGTTTTAGACACTTAAGCGTAATTTGTCAAATTTTTGAAGGGAACAAAGATAAAATTTTTAAACTTTTACATGATGTAAAAGAAAACCAAAAAGAAAAACTTATAAACAAAATTGATTGTTGCATTAACTGGATCAAAAAATTTGCACCTGAAGAATTTAAATTTTCACTAAGAACCACATTCGACAACACTGAATCCTTGGATAGCAACAAACAAGGAGTAACACAATTACTAAATTTTTTAAAAAAAGATTTCAACAATATCACTGAAAAAGAAATTCAAGATGAAATTTATAATATCGCAAGAAGCAATAACATTGACCCCCCATTATTCTTTAAACAAATTTACAATATATTAATTAATAAAGACAAAGGACCGAAATTAGCAGGATTTATTAAAGCAATTGGTATTCAAAAATTTGAAGAAATTGTAAAACACTATATTTAGCTTTAATAATAAATGACTTATAAATAAAATAAAAAGAGATTATTAATTTAAACAATCTCTTTTTATCAATGGTATTTTATAACTTCTTTATTTTTTCTTTCCTTGATTAGCAACAGATTCCATAGCCGCTTTAATCTTATCCTCGTCACCCAAGTAATAATGTTTAATAGGTCTTAAATCCCTATCAAGTTCATACACTAAAGGAATACCAGTAGGAATATTAAGCTTTAAAATATCATCATCACTCATATTATCAAGATATTTAACAAGAGCTCTTAAAGAATTTCCATGAGCAGCAATAATAACCTTTTTTCCCTCAATAATAGCTCTAGCAATTTTATCTGTCCAATACGGTATAACTCTTGCAACAGTATCCTTTAAACATTCCGTTGAAGGAAGTTCACTTTTAGGGATCCCTCTATATCTCAAGTCATGAATTGGATGACGTTTATCAGACTCTTCTAAAGGCATAGGAGGTATATCATAACTACGTCTCCACATTAAAACCTTATCCTCGCCATATTTTTCAGCTGTTTCAGCCTTATTTAACCCTTGCAAAGCTCCATAATGTCTTTCATTGAGTCGCCAAGATTTCTCTACATCAATATAAGATTGACCCAACTCACGCAAAATAATATTTAAAGTATCATTAGCTCTTACCAATACCGAACTAAAAGCAATATCAAAAGAATAGCCTTCTTGTTTAAGAACTCTACCGCCCTCTAAAGCTTCAGAAATACCCTTCTCAGAAAGCTTAACATCAGTCCAGCCTGTAAAAAGATTTTCTTTATTCCATTCACTCTCACCATGACGCACTAAAACTAATTTATACATAAAATCTCCTAAGAAATGTTTTTATTACTTTAATAACACTTTATCAATTATAAATTAACACAAAATCTAACTAATGTTAATACTCAAAAATTCTCTCACAACCATAAATACAATACGTTATTAAAAGATTTTACTAAAAATCTAATACTATTGATTATATTATTCTTAATGATATAATTTACCCTACAAGTCTATAAGTAAATCTATATGATTAAGGATAATACATAATGGAAGAACAAAAAAAGTTAGTTTCACAATACGCAATTGATCATTATGTAAAAAGCAACATGCACCTTGGAATTGGAACAGGAACAACGGTTTTTTATGCAATTAAATATTTAAGCAAAAAAATAAAATCTGGGGACTTAAAAAACCTAAAACTTTACCCAACAAGTAGTGATACAAAATACTTACTTGCAAGAGAAAATATTACATATGAATCCAAATTTACAAAACTCAGCAAAAATATAGACATAACAATCGACGGAGCCGATGAAATTTTATTAGAAACAAAAGCCCTAATAAAGGGTGGTGGAGCAGCTCATCTAATGGAAAAAATAGTGGCATATAATTCTCATCAATTATTGATTATTGCAGATGAAACAAAAATTGTACAAACTTTAGGAACAAGAGCATCTGTACCAATTGAAATTGTTCCAGATGCTCTTGCATTTATTACAGCAAACTTAGCAAACATGAACTTTAACCCTGTTTTAAGGACTTGTAAGTCTAAATCAGGACCAATAATAACTGATAATAATAACTACATCTTAGATGTAAAAATGAATGTCGAAAACCCTAAAGGGGCTGAAAAATACTTTAAATTACTCCCAGGAATACTTGAAATTGGTATTTTTAACCATCAAAACACTAAGATCATATACTATCAAAATGGACAGATTAAAGAAACTTAAAATTCACTTTAAAAGAATTGCTAACTAAATATTCTCTAATCAACCGAAGATAAAAATCCAATTTAAATCTTTCATGTCCATCCAAATAAAGAATATCATTGCTAAAAACAACTCCTTTACTTAATCTCAAAAGATAATTAATAAAATTACAAAAATCTTCCTGATTATATATAAATCTACGCTTTAAAACAGAAACTTCAAGACCCTTCTTAGTCCCAAGATTTGTAATAAAATGACAAATAAAAAAATCTAAATCACTTAAAATCTCAAAAGCTGCTGTAGATTTCCCAACACCTAAAAAATTATCATCCATCTTAATCACAGCCTTAAGACCATCACCTTTGGAAATAACAAGCAAACTAACAGAATTTACCCCAAGACCCAAATATGGTTTAAGCTCCCAATATCGCAAATTATGTTTACTCTCATGCCCCTTTAAGGCAAAATTTGAAATCTCATAATTCATATAGCCATTGGATTCCAAAAAATCAAAAGCATAAAACCAAAAATCTTCAGCCTTAGCCTCATTATAATTGGAAGAAACATCTTTAAAAAAATCAATAATACAATTTTCCCCATCAACTAGAATTTCTGAAAGACAAATATGTTCAGGAGCACATGCAACTAACTTTACTAAATCATTCCTAAGATGCATTTTTTCTTGATAAGGAATATTAACATTTAAGTCAATATTCAAATCAAAATCAAATTTACGAATACCATTTACTGCGTTATTTATTTCAGCTACAGATATCTCATAAACACCCATCACTTTTAACAATTTTGAAGAAAAACTCTTTATATCAATACTAATCCTACTAACAGAAAAATCATTTAAAATTGCTAAAAGCGAAAGTGTAATCTCTAAAGGATGTAATTCAAAGGTAAATTCATCCAATGTAAGAAAATCAAAATTTTGAGATAGAGAAGTTAAAAAAGATTCTAAATCAGAATCATTACCAAGCCCTGAAGTTTCGTATTTAATATAAAGAGTCTTAATTTGTGGAGACCCCAAAACCTTTAAATAATAAGACAATTCTTGCAATATTTTATCAAAAAAAACATAACTAAAACACTTGGTGAGATCAATATAAATACTTAAATCCGTTAAACGCAAAAAATTCACTACTTTATAAACAGCCTTTAAAAAATTTAAGTTTAATTATAATATATATAATGATAGCATCAATTATAATGAATTTAAATAACTTCAATATAACACGAAAAATAAAAACAAGAGGTTTGAATGTCTAAAGACTATTACAACATACTTGGAATACACAAAAACGCTACAACAGAAGAAATCAAAAAAGCCTATAAAAAATTAGCTATAAAATATCATCCTGACAAAAATAAAGGAAACAAATTTGCCGAAGAAAAATTTAAAGAAATAAATGAGGCTTATGAAATTCTCTCATCTCCTCAAAAAAAAGCCAATTATGATAATTTTGGAAGTGCAAATTTTAATAATAATTTCAACACAGAGGGATTTAGTAAAGGATTTAAGAATACTGACTTTCATAATTTTGAAAGCTTCGATTTATTCTCTGATATTTTTGGAGGAGCTACAAGAGGCACACTTAAAGATACAGAGATAACTATTAAAATTTCACTATATGACGCTTATATGGGGGGTAAAAAATCAATATTAATAAACAACGAAAAAATTGACATTAATATTCCAAAGGGAACAATTGAGACTACTAAATTAAAGTTTAACGGAAAGGGAAACATAAATCCAATTTCTGGGAAAAGAAGTAACCTAATTATCAAATTTGAAATATCAAGTTATAAAAATTTTACTTTAAAAGAACGAAATTTAGAAACAAAAATTAATGTATATCCATGGGAAATAGCTTTGGGTAGTGAAAAAGTCTTTGAAACAATTGAAGGTAAAAAAATAAAGATAAAAATTCCAAAAGATACAAAAAATGAAGAAATACTAAGTTTAAAAGGTCTTGGCATGCCTGCACTTGGCAATACCAATAAAGGGGATCTCAGAGTTAAACTAATAGTAGATGTTCCTAAAATCATTAACGATGAAGTAAAAAAAATATATGAACGACTAAAAGAAATATATAATTAGAAATTTTAAACAAATAAATGCTCAAAATTTTTCAAGCTTTTCTCCCAGTCAAGCTTAAAATCATTAAACCTGTTTATTTTAAGTTCATATTCCTTAATTCCATCTTCAATATTATTAAAATTTTTATTAACATCTACTGAAAATTGAATAATATCACCTTGACGAGGAGAAAGACTAAAGAAAGTAAACTTCCAACCTCCGGAATTTATAATAGATATTATCCTTTTCTGAAAAACACAATCTGATATTAAAACAAGTTTCTGAAACTCTTTTCTACGCAAATAAATAAACTCATTCCACTCATTAAAAATAGCACCTGGCAATTCATCTAAACCAATCTCAATAATATTACTTATAGACAAAAGAATATTAAGGGTCTCTAATAAATTCAAATAATAACTCTCAAAACACTGAATAGTAATATCTAATAAAGAAATTTTAACAAGCAACTTAGATATATCAAGACTATGATCTTTCATAATTTTTGATATTCTTTCTTTTGCATATTCTATAACAAATTTTTTATGTGTATCTTTAATATACTCACTTACCTTAACCTGCTCCACCTTTTCACAATACTCATCAATTTCCTTATTAATTAAATCCAAACTACTATTATTAGCCTCATTAGAAAAGAAATCAATCGTATTTGCCAATCTTTCCAAAAACTCTTCTTTAATAAAAAAAGTGGCAATTTTTATGCAAGAATATGGGGTTTTATTTTTTCTATCAAATTCCTCAATCTTTTTCTTAAGATCTACCCTAAAATTCAAATATCTAAGTTTATCTAAAAATTTATTAAAAGTATCTTCATTACTTAAAAGTACATCATATTCCAAATTTAAAAATTCTGATGACGGATAATATTTTTTTATCAAATTTTTAATAATGACCAAAGCATCACAAAATATTTTCTTATTAATATTTAAACTATCATTTAACTTTGAAGAAGTACTAGCAACTCTAGCAATATCTTTATGAACTTTATCTAAAAAGATAATCTTACTTTTAAGCAAATTGGCATCATTAATAAGACTTGACTGTTCCTTATAAGAATAATAATTTATTAAACTATATCTAAAAATACTAAAATTTAAATGTTTTTGAAAATCAAAAAACCTATAAAACCCTAATGAACCAAAATCAAGAAACTTCATATCATAATATTATAACAAAACATCTATTTAATTTTTTTATAACAACTTAAAAGAATAGGAGAAGCTATAAAAATTGAAGAATAAGTACCAACAACAACACCTACCATAAATATTAGAGAAAAATCTTTAATAGCTCCCTCAGTAAACACATAAATAGAAAGCACAGCAACGAATGTCGTCATAGATGTCAAAATAGTTCTTGATAAAGTTTGCTTAATACTTACATTTAAAATATTTAAAAATAAAGTATCTGTCATATTCCTAGAATTTTCCCTAATTCTATCAAAAATAATTATCGTGTCATTTAAAGAATACCCAATAATTGTCAATATAGAAACGATTATTGAACTATTTATTTCTATCCTAAATATCCCTAAAAAAGCAACTACAAAAAGTATATCATGTATCGTTGCAAATATTGATGCAACAGCATAACTCAACCTAAATCTCAACGCCACATAAAATAAAATAAGTGTAAATGTTAAACAAACCAATAACATTGATTTTGTCCTTAAAATAGATGAAAAATTCGAATCAATAAAATAAGAATCAAGAATTTCAACATTGGCACCAAACTCAGTATTCAATTTATCAATTAATGTACTGTGAATCTCTTTTTTTAAAGCATAATCAGTAATGTCTGACTTCACTATAATAGAGAACTGACTCTTAGACTCATCACTTGAAATAATTTTATTAACATCAAATGTTTTATAAACTGAAGAGAGTATTCTTTGTATATCATAATCTTTAATACCTGATTTATCTATTACAAAATTAATGTTAACTCCTGAAGAAAAGTCTATTCCCCAATTATAACCACCATGATACATAAAAGTATAAATAAAACCTGATAAAATCATACAAAAACTAACTATAATAACTTTATTTCCATATTTTAAAAAATTAAACACCTTTTGCATAATTTGAACTCCAAGAGATACTTAAACATTTGCTTTTACTAAAAGACATAATAAATTCCAAAATAAACCTTGAAAAGATTAAACTACTAAAAAGTGATGCTACAATCCCTATAGACAAAGTCCAAGCAAAACCTTGAATAGTCCCGGTTCCAAGAAGAGTTAAAAAAAGCACAGCAATAAATGTTGTAATATTTGAATCCATTATTGCCCAAAAAGCTTTTTTAAATCCATCATCAAATGCTCTCTCAAATTTTCGACCATTTCTAATCTCTTCCTTAATCCGCTCATAAATAATTATGTTAATATCAACAGCCATACCCATCGTTAACACAAGACCTGCAATACTTGTAAGAGTCAAAGTAAAGTTAAATGCTGACAAAATTGCCAATATTAAAAATAAATTATAAATAACCAATGAAAAACCCGCTACAAAACCACTTATCTTGTAATATGCCAACATAAATAAGAAAACCAAAACAAGCGCAAGAAGAGATGCTTTTATTCCAAGTTTAACTGTTTTTTCTCCAATAGTAGGTCCAATAACTCTTAAATCATCTATCTTTATTTCAACTGGAAAAGCTGCTGTTTTAAAAACAAGTGCAAGCTCACTAGCTTCGCGCTTATCAAAAGAATCCCCCTGAATTGAAACATTTCCACCAGCAATAGCATGACTAATATTAGCTACTGATTTAATTTTTCCTTCCATAACTACAGCTAAAGCCTTACCAATATTTTTTTTGGTAATTTCAAAAAATTTTTCACTTCCCTCATTATCTAGATTAAATGTAACCACATCTCTACCTGTCTTGTGATCGTTTAACACCCCAGCATCACTAATATGGGAACCATCAAACGAACTCTCAACACTAGAATCAACAACATAATAACGAACTGTAGATTCATCATCAATACCATAAGAATCCTTAACATACCAAGGAAAAATTTTCTTATTCTCTCCAAGTCCCATGCTATTTTTAATATCAGAAATTGAGTAAAGAGGTCCAGCTTCTAGTATTTTAGTATTAAGAACAGAAGTAGCCTCATTATCAACCACATAAAAGAGCAAATTTCCTCTACCACTTAAAAGAGAATCAACACGCTTCTCATCCCTTTCTCCTGGAACATCTAAGAAAATCTTATTTCCACTTGCTTCCCTCGTAATCTTAGGCTCTGTAAGCCCAAAGGTATCTACTCTATCTTTAAGTATTTGCATTGTACGGTCAAAAGCTTCTTCCTTTTCTTGAAAACTCAAAGTTCTTCCCAATTTTTGTTCAAGACCTGAATAATCAAGAGAAATAGTAACACTCATTCCTCCAGACAAATCAAGTCCAAGTTGTATTATTCTGTTTTTATTCCTCTTTATCTCTTCATAATACCTATAAATTTCAAGACTAAGTTCTTCAATATCAGCATCTGTTAAAAACCCATCTCTTAAGACTTTGACATTATCAAAAGATTTGGGAAACTCCTTTCCATAAATCTTATAGTTATTTTGAGCAATTGGAATTAAATACTTCAAATCATCTGGAATTTGAGCATTAGGATTCTTTTGATACAACTTTTTAAGTTCAATAAGTGAACTCAATGCCTTATTTTTAGAATAATCCCTTAAAGCCTCTTTTGAATATAAACTAATTTTTTTATCCTCATCGTTAGTAAAAAAATACCATTTTAGAGTAGGAAATATTAAAAGATAAGCAAATGATGTCACACATAGTATTAATATAAATTTAGAGACTTTATTCATAAATAACACCCTTATTACATTAATTTAACTTAAATATCATGCTAAATGAACATTCAAATTAATATTATATATTAAATCGCTTCTAACGCCTTAATTTTTATCTTTAATTTCGTCAAGAATAACTCTTTCAACTGAATTTTTTATAAACCTTACCTCTGAAGTTGGACTAAGTTCAAGTATAACTTCAGAATCATTAACCTTTTTAACAATCCCAAAAATTCCACCTATAGTTAAGACCTTATCACCCTTTTTAAGGTTTTTGATCATATCCTTTTTTTTCTTCTCTTCTTTACGCTGAGGCGATATTACTAAAAACCAAAATATAGCAATTACGGGAATAAAAACCAATAAACTCCTAAAAAAACTACTGCTATGGCTAAAATCTTGCAATAAAAACATAAAATTTCCTAACATTTAAACATAAGTAACTTTTATACTAGCAATATTACCTGGATAAACTACTCCAAAGAGGAGCTCAAGCTCCTCTCTTTTACTATAACTAGATTTGCTAATCTTATTATACCTGTCAATTAAGTACTCAATAAGAGTATCATCATTTTTATAAAGAGCCTTGCTAAAAGCACTTCTATAAAATCCAAGTTCGCAAAGCTCCTCTACACTCTTATCTTTATGCTGACTTAAAAGCTCTTTATCTACTATTGCCTTAGAACCATCATAACCTATACAAAAGACAAACTCATTTTCACTCAAATCTAGCTCCTTACTGCAATAAACATCCTAATCAAGGAGAAATTTGTGTAAAACTAACTTACATCATTCCCATTCCAGGATCCATAGGATATCCACCACCAGCATTACTCTTTTCCTCTTTAACTTCAGTAATAGCACACTCTGTTGTCAAGAGCAATCCTGCAATTGAAGCCGCATTTTGAAGAGCACTTCTTGTAACCTTAGCAGGATCAATTATACCACTCTCAATCATATTTACCCATTTAAAACTCGCTGCATCAAAACCAAGTCCTTTTTTGTCAGTTTTAATCTGATGAATATAAATAGAACTCTCAAATCCAGCATTAGCAATTATTTGTCTCATTGGTTCTTCAAGACTTCTCTTCACAATCTCAAAACCTTGCTTCTCCTCATAGCTAAGTTTACTTGTATCAACTGTATCAAGATACATAGCAACTTCAATAAGAGTTGACCCACCACCAGGAACAACACCTTCTTCAACAGCAGCACGAGTTGCAGATAAAGCATCCTCAACCCTATGTTTTTTCTCTTTAAGTTCCAGCTCAGTAACAGCACCAACATTAATAACAGCAACTCCACCAACAAGTTTTGCAAGACGTTCTTGAAGTTTTTCTTTATCATATTCAGAACTTGTCTCTTCAATTTGTTTTTTAATAAGCTCTGCACGCTCTTTGATTTGCTCTTTATTTCCAGTATTAATAATTGTAGTATTATCTTTATCAACTTTTACTGATTTAGCCTGACCAAGCTGCTCAAGTTCAACATTCTCAAGAGTAAGTCCCAATTCTTCACTAACAAACACTCCTCCAGTAAGTATTGCAATGTCTTCAAGCATTGCCTTACGTCTGTCACCAAACCCAGGAGCTTTAATTGCACAAACCTTCAAAGCTCCACGAACACTATTTAGAACAAGTGCAGCAAGAGCATCTCCCTCAATATCTTCAGCAATAATTAACAAAGGCTTATTTGTATTTAAAACTTTTTCTAGCACTGGCAAAAGTTCTTTAATCGTACTAATCTTCTTCTCACATATTAAGATATAGGCATCATCAAAGCTTACACTCATATTTTCTTTATTTGTAGAAAAATAAGGAGATAAATATCCTCTATCAAATTGCATGCCCTCAACATAAGAGATTGTAGTATCAAAAGTCTTTGACTCCTCAACAGTAATAACTCCATCTTTTCCAACTCTGTCCATAGCTTCAGCAATTTTTTCACCTATGGAAGTATCATTGTTTGCAGAAATAGATGCTACCTGCGCAATTTCTTCCTTAGTAGTGATTTTTTTAGCTGATTTACGAATTTTTTCAGAAGCTAAAGTCACAGCATGCTCTATCCCTTTTTTTATTCCAATTGGATTAATCCCAGAAGAAACATTCTTAAGACCCTCTCTTGCAATTGCATAAGCAAGTACAGTAGCAGTAGTAGTTCCATCCCCAGCTAGATCATTTGTTTTAATTGCAACTTCTTTTAAAAGTTGTGCTCCCATATTTTCAAGCGCATTATCAAGCTCAATTTCACGAGCAACACTCACTCCATCTTTTGTAACAGTAGGAGAACCAAATTTTTTATCAATTAAAACATTTCTCCCCTTAGGACCAAGGGTTACTTTCACAGCATTTGATAATTTTTCAATACCGCTTAGTAGACTTTTTCTAGCATCTTCATTAAAATATATGTCCTTAGCCATAAATTTGACTCCTTTTAAGCATAAAATTTAAAGTTAAATTAAATATCACATTATAAAGTTAGTATGAACTTCATACATATCACTATAAAAATATAAAATTTTTTTACTCATTAATCAAGACAAAATAACATAAAAATCAAGAAACCTCTTTGCAGCAATTTACTGTAAAATCAATACCAGTTATACTAATCTAATATATACTTATGTAAAGATTTTTTATGATGTTTAGAAAATTTAGAAATTCAAGAACTTATATTGTTATCATTTCAATAACTGCATTTGCTGAGAGTAAATTATATTCCATTTTATCAAATACCAAATATTTAATTGAAAACAAAAATCTCAGCTATAAGATACATTGGATATTCCCAACATATTTTTTTGAAATTTTAAAACTAAATCCAGAATTAAATGAATGGTTCTTTAACAGACTCAAAAATAATGAAGATATTTATATTCCAAGTACATACAGCGGCAGCCCCCATGAATACATGTTACATGATGAAATACACGTAGATCTATACTGGTCTTTAAAAAACCCATTTAAAAGTGGATATAAAGACTTATTTAAGGATAATCCACATACATTTTACGTATACAATATGGAAAAATTAAGGAAGAGAGTACTTGAACTATATAGAAAACTGAATTTTAACTATATAGAAGGAATAAGAATTGCAAAAAATAATAAAAAATATTTAGTTTTCTATAAAAATAACTGTCAATTTTTATCAGAAATTCAAGAACCTGAAACACAAAAACAAAATATTGATACGCTTATTTACTTTCATGAAATTAAAGACATCTATAACAATCAAGAATTAAAGAACTTTTTACTATCTTTAAAAGGACTAGATGCAAACTTTTACAGTATTAAAATACAAAATTTAGAAGGCAAAAAAATAACCACAGAGCTCTTAGAAATCCCAGAATTTAACTCATTAAAAGAACAAGCAATAATACTACAATTTCAAAACAAAAGATTAAAAGAATATCAAATAAATGAAATTTCTTTAAAAGAATTTTTAGTTAATAAAAATTTTGAATATCATTCGACTAATCTAGAACCTATTACAAGTAAAAATATTGAATATAACATGGAGGGCAATTTTACACTATCTCATGAAAAATACCATGTAAAGTTTGAAGAAGGCAAACTAAACAAAATCAAATATAAAGAGAGAAAAGCTGAATTTTTAGATTCTTGCAGAACGTACATTAAAATCTTATCACAAAAAGATATAATTATAGAACCAACTATTGAAAGTTCATTTTCATTTTCAAATGAAAAAATCGTAGGAATTAGGCAATACTTAAATTTCAATACAAAAGAAAAATCAATAATTGATTTCTTCCTAGACGAAAACCTTGCAAGCTTTTTTATATCGATTAAAATAGCATGGCCTTCTGTTATAACTTGTAATAATAAAAGCCTAAAACTCAGTAACACAAATTATTTACTTGAATATTCAAGTCTAGAAATACCCATTTTCGAAGTTGAGAAAGGAACAAACTTAAAAATTACTGCAAAATACAATGATTTTGATACTTATGAAAAAATTATTGAAACAAAAAAAGACATAAAAGGATACATTAATGGCACAGAATTCTTAATATCTAAAGGAAACGATCAAAACAGTAATTTTTTCATAAGTTTTTTAAATATCGAAAAACATATTATATACACAATTAATTATAAAATCGCAAAAAGAGGTTTTAAGAGATGGTTTATTTTAAATATAGGAGGATCTTACAATACAATAAAAGCTGAAGATTTGAAAAATTATTCTTTGAGTTTAAATTTGCTATTACTCCCAATTAATAACAATTTCGATAATAAAATCAAGATAAACTCAAAAATAAAAACCTTACTTTTTTACCCAAATATAAAAAAAAATGAAAATAAATAGCTATCAGTAGCAAAATATTAATAAACCGTTATAAAATTATTTCTATAAGGACATTAAAGTACTTAATCTTAAATAATAAAGGGTATTATATATGAACAACAATACAATAGAGGTACATTCCACTTTAGAAAAAGTCGGAATTACTAATGACCCTATCTTGCTAAAATCATTAACAACAGAGTTGGGCATGAAAGCCTCACATTCAAGAAATAGAATAATTCTACACATTGCCTCAAATCCAAAAGAGTATTTTACAGCAAAAGAAATTTACAATAAATTAATAAAAGAAATACCAAGTTTATCAAAAGCAACAGTGTATAATACATTAAACATTTTAAAAGAACGTAATATTCTTAAAGATATAAAAACAACCGATCAAAAAGAAACAAGATTCTATCTAAGTTTGACTTCTACAATAGCTCACTTTAAATGCAACAAATGCAATCAAGTCTATCCCATCCAACTTGATGACATTAAAGATATTCTGAAAGACAAACTTGGAGAAGAATGGAAAACCAAATCCATTGAAATTATTTACTCAGGATCATGTAATAATTGTTATCAACAATCTAAAAAAGAAAAATCTAATATTGATTATGAAAATAATTAAAGGAAAGCAATATATGAATATAAAAAACACAATTTTTATCTTGATATTCTTACTTCTTTTAATAGTAGTAGGACCAAGAATGAAATTTAGAAATGAATTTGAAGAAACCAAAATTCCCAATAAACTTGGAGAAATTGATCAATACTTACTAACTGAAGAATCCAAGTTCAATCTAGAAGCAAATACAAAAAAAGAAATCATATGGAACGGGGATCAAAAAAGAACAGAATACGCAGTAATATATATTCATGGATTTGGAGCATCTAAAAATGAGATTTATCCTATCCCAAATAACATAGCAAAAGCATTAAACGCAAATATCTTCTTTACAAGACTCAAAGGACACGGAATTAACGACAAAAACGCATTTAAAGACGTCAAAACTAAAGACTGGTTAAGAGATATTGATGAAGCCATTCAAATTGGACAATCAATAGGAGAAAAATTAATACTCATTGGAACCTCAAACGGTGGAGCTTGTGCTATTTGGGCATTAAAAAACTACCCAGACAAAATATATTCTGCCGTTTTAATATCACCTAATATTTATCCTAAAGATAAAAGAACAAGTTTAATTTACTATCCTTGGGGACGTCAAATTGCTTACCTTATAACAGGTGGATATAATGAACTTGAAATAAGGCAAAATAAAAGAATAGAACATGAAGAGATCACACCATTCCATTCACCAATACGACAAGTCGATTCAATAATTGCAATGATGGGCCTCGTTAAATTAATTAATAATAATGGTTTCAATGAGATAAAAACTCCGCTAACAATAGCTTATTCCCCAAATGACCCTACAGTAGATTCTCAAACAATAAATAAATTCATAAGTGAATATGGGGGATATAAAAAAACAATACCAATAATCCTTGTTGAAAGCTTTCACTCCCATGTTCCTGCAGGAAATCATAGTTACAGGAGTGCTCAAAATACATCTTATTTAACAAAACATGCGGTTGATTTTATTAAAAATATAAAAAGCAAGTGATATACAAAAGTATACACTTGCTCAAAAAATTAAACCTGGAATTAATTACCAAGAATTTCTTCAATTTCATTTTTAAGCACACTAACACCAGGACCATAAATCACCTGCACGCCACTATTCTTAATAAGGATTCCCTTTGCTCCTGTATTCTCCAAGGTATTTTTTAAAACTTTAAGCGAATCTTTCACAGTAACTCTAAGCCTTGTAGCACAACAATCAAGTTCAATAATATTATCACTACCCCCAAGTCCCATAATTACTTGAGATGCAACATTATCTCCCTTGACAGTTGCATCAGAAAGAAATGTGTCATTAGAATTTATAGTATCTTCTCTCCCAGGGGTTTTATAGTTGAATTTAGATATTAAAAAAGCAAAACTAAAATAATATAGGAAAAACCAACAAACACCTACCAATGGAACTAAAACCCAATTTGTTCTTGCATTCCCCTGCAAAATTCCAAAAAGAATAAAATCAATAAATCCTCCAGAAAAAGTCTGTCCTATTGTGATTTGTAAAATATGAGCAAACATAAATGCAAAACCATCAAATACTGCATGAAGCACATAAAGAACTGGTGCCACAAAAAGAAAAGAAAATTCAAGAGGTTCTGTTATTCCTGTCAAAAAAGAAGTTAAAGCTGATGAGAATAAAAGACCAAAAACCTTTGTCTTTTGATTAGGCTTTGCAAGGCGATAAAGCGCAAGAGCAGCACCTGGTAATCCAAACATCATAGTAATAAATCTTCCACTCATAAAACGACTAGTTCCAATAAAAAATTTATCAGTACTATGAGAGGCAAGTTCAGCAAAAAAGATATTCTGAGTTCCTTCAACTAACTTACCATTAATAATTTCAGAACCACCAAGACCTGTTGTCCAGAAAGGCAAATAAAATATATGATGCAGTCCAAAAGGACCAAGCATTCGTAAAAAAATCCCGTAAATAAGAGTACCAACATATCCTGTTGCATCCACTAAGACACCCATTTTGCTAATCCCAGCTTGCATGTATGGCCAAAATATAAACATACATACAGCAAGAAAAATATTTGAAAAAGAAACTATTATTGGTATAAATCTAGAACCTGAAAAAAATCCAAGAACTTTTGGAAATTCAATTTTATTAAACTTATTATGAAGATAATAAGTTAAAATGCCAACAATAATTCCTCCAAAAACACCTGTTTCTAAAGTTCTAATTCCAAGTATTAATCCAACAGCTCCTTTTGAGAGTTCCTCGGAATTACTAAACATATCAACTAAAATACCAATAGTAGAATTCAAAACAAGATATCCAATAAAAGCAGCAAGTCCTGCTGTTCCCTTGTCTGATTTTGCAAGTCCAACGGCAACTCCAATTGCAAATATTGGTGGCAAATTAACAAAAATAATAGCACCGGCGGTACGCATTATATTAAACACTGACTGAAGAAAAAATACATTCAAAAAAGAATATGTGTTGACAGTTGCCGGATTAGATAAAGCACCTCCAATACCCAAAAATAATCCTGCTGCGGGAAGAATAGCAATAGGCAACATAAAAGAACGTCCAAATTTTTGGGCATTTTCAAAAAATTTTCCCATAAAACCCTCCTATATGTCTACAAAAGAAACACATTAGATATTATAAATACTCCCAAATTTCTTTAACCTCATTTATTTTATCAACAAATTTTTTTGTAATTTCCATAGGCCGTGTAATAGCTCCACCTACAACAACTAAAGAAACCCCAAGCTCAAAGCTTCTCTTAGCCTTAAGAGGAGTATCAATTTTTCCCTCAACTATTAACTTTGATTTGAAATTACACTTAAGTAAATTTTTTAAAAAGGCAAAATCATTATCTGCAATATTGCACCCTTCAGTATCCTTGGTATATCCATGTAAAGTCGTACCAATAAAATCAAATCCAAGTCTATCTGCATTAACAGCCTCTTCTAAAGAAGCAATATCTGCCATCAAGAGCTGACTTGGATATTTTTCTTTAATCTTATTAAAAAACTCAGACAACAAAAGACCATCGGGACGCTTTCTAAGAGTAGCATCAAGAGCAATCACATCAACCCCTTCACTACAAAGTTCATCGACTTCTTTAATAGTAGGCGTAATAAAAACAGGAGAATCATTATAAACTCTCTTAACAATACCTATTATGGGCAAATCAATTTCTGATTTGATTTGATGAATATCTAGAACACTATTGGCCCTAATTCCAACTGCCCCTCCCATCTTTGCTGCTAAGGCCATCTTAGACATAATAAAACTACTATGTAAAGGCTCTCCTTCAAGAGCTTGGCAAGATACAATTAGACCTTTTTTAATTTTTTCAATGATATAAAACCTCCTATGATTTAATCGTTTAAAGCAATCTTAAATTTACAAACTATACCATTTTTAAAAAAGATTCAATTCATCATAAATTTAAGTGCATAAAACACAAATTTCATATCTGATTAAATTAAGCTATAATTTAACAATGTCAAATAAAATCAACTGGTTCCCTGGTCATATGAAAAGAGCATTAGACTTAATCCAAGAAAATCTCCAAAGAACAAATATTGTATTAGAAATACTTGACGCTAGAGCTCCACTTAGTAGCCAAAATCCACTAACTGAAAAAATTATTAAAAATTCAAATAGGAATAAAATAATACTTTTAAACAAATCAGATCTTGCACAAGAAGAAGAAATTCTAAAATGGAGAGAATATTTTGAAACACTTGGAAATAATGTACTAATCACAAACATATACAAAAAAGGAATGAAAAAACAAATAATAGATAACATAATAAAAATAGCTAATGTGAAAAAAATTAAAACTTACGAAGAAAAAATAAAAGTATTAGTAATAGGAGTGCCAAATGTTGGAAAATCATCAATAATTAACCTACTGGTAGGAAAAAAAAGCACAAGTGTTGCAAATAAACCAGGACACACAAAAAATATACAAATATTAAAAATAAACGAAAGAATTAATATCTTTGACATGCCGGGAATCTTATGGCACAACTTAGAAGATCAAGAGATTGCAAAAAAACTTGCAATACTAGATATGATAAAAAATGAAATAATAGATAATACAGAACTTGCGCTATATCTACTTAAAAAAATGCACATAAATAACAAAACCAAATTACTAAACAAATATAATATAATATCAACAAATTCACTTGAAATTTTAGAAGAATTTGCAAAAACAAGAGGATTTATAAATAAAAAACATAAAATAGACATTGAACGGGCATCAAAAATATTAATAAAAGAATATAGGGAAGGAAAATTTGGAAAAATTATACTTGACGTAAAACGTCATAATAACAATAAATACAAGTCATTTACATAAGCATTAATATAAAGTATAATCTAGTTTCATGTGGTTCAATAGACACATGCAAAAAAGGGGGGTCCCATTAGTTGAATAATTACATCCTAGAGATTAAAGACTTAAGTCATTATTATACTGATAGTAATAATAAAACTCTAGATACAATTAATTTAAAAATTAAAAAAAATGAATTTATTACCCTACTTGGTCCATCAGGATGCGGTAAAACAACACTAATAAAAATAATAGGGGGTTTTTTAAATCAAAACAAAGGAGAAATTCATTTCCTATCAAAAGAGATTTCAAAAATTACACCTAATAAAAGAGAAATTAATACTGTATTTCAAAACTATGCTCTCTTCCCACACATGAATGTTTTCGACAATATCTCATTCGGACTTAGAATGAAAAAAGTAAACAAAAATTTAATTCAAGAAAAAGTAAAAGCCGCACTTTCCTTAATTGGTATGCAAAAATACGCTTACAGAAATATTAATGAACTATCAGGTGGACAAAAACAAAGAGTCGCAATTGCAAGAGCAATAATTATGGAACCTAAACTTTTATTATTAGATGAACCACTCTCAGCTCTTGACTTAAAGATGAGACAAGAAATGCAAAAAGAACTTAAAAAAATACAAAGAAAGCTTGGAATAACATTCATCTATGTCACACACGATCAAGAAGAAGCATTAACAATGAGCGACAGAATAGTAGTAATGAATGAAGGAATAATCCTTCAAATTGGAACACCGGAAGAAATTTATAATGAACCCAAAACAAGATTTGTAGCCAGTTTTATTGGCGAGAGCAATATTTTTGAAGGAACGTACGAAAAAGAATTTATAGTCAAAATGTTTGGTAAAGATTTCAAATGTCTTGATAAAGGATTTAAAAATAAAGAACCCGTTGACCTTGTAATACGACCAGAAGACGTAAAAATATTACCAAAAGGCCAGGGACATTTAAGTGGAATAATTACTTCAGCTGTATTCCAGGGTGTACACTACGAAATGACACTAGAAATTCAAAAATCTCATTGGTTAGTTCAAAGCACAAAACTGACAAAAGTTGGTGAAGAAGTTGATATCTCATTAGGCCCTGATGATATTCATGTAATGTGCAAGGAATAATAAATATGAATAGAATAATTCTAATACTATATACTTTATTCTTATCAATCTTTATTATCTTCCCATTAGTAATAATAATAGGTTTAGGATTTTTCAATGAGCAAAATGAACTCACATTTGCAAATTTTATAAAATTATTAGAACCAAGCTACTTAAGAATTTTTTCAAGAAGCATAAACTTTGCCTTAATTACAACCATATTTTGTATGCTAATTGGATATCCCACCGCATGGTTCATATCCATGTCAAAAAAAAGCGTTCAAAATATGCTCATCATAATGATAATACTCCCTATGTGGATCAATACCCTACTTAGAACTTATGCTTGGATCAGAATATTAGGAAAAAATGGAATTATTAATAATTTGCTAAAAGCCATGGGACTTGAAACTATAGAACTGCTCTACAATGAAAAAGCCGTAATAATCGGTATGGTATATAATTTTCTACCATTTATGGTCTTACCAATATATATAGGACTTTCGAAAATAAAATATGAATATATTGAAGCTGCAAGGGACCTTGGTGCAAGAATGTGGCAAGTATTATTATACATAAAGCTACCATTAACATTATCATATCTTGCGACAGGAATAATAATGGTATTCATACCTTCAATCACAGTGTTGATCATATCAGATCTATTAGGTGGCGCTAAACAAATTTTAATCGGCAATTTAATTGAAAAACAATTCTTATTCGTAGAAGATTGGCATACTGGCGCTGCTATTTCATTTATTGTAATGATAGTAATATTGATATTCAACTTAATAATACTTAAATTAATGCAAAAAACAACATAAAATAAGGATATTAATATGCTTAAAATACTAAAAAATACTTTTTTATTTCTGACACTTGGATTTGTTTATGCGCCCATATTAATTTTAATAATTTATTCTTTTAACGCAGGGAATAATGGATTTTTTTTTCAAGGATTTAGCCTAAAATGGTATAAGGAAGTCTTTGCATCACAGCAAATAAAAATAGTTATATATAATACTTTATTAATAGCAATAGTATCATCCTTAATTTCTATTGTAATTGGTGTTCTGGGGGCTTACAGTATTTACAAAACAAAAAACAAAAAAATAAAAACCATCCTGTTATCAATCAATAAAATACCAATAATTAATCCTGACATCGTAACAGGAATTAGTTTAATGACATTTTTTTCTTTGATAAAAATACAGCTGGGTTTTTCTACAATGCTAATGTCTCACATAATCTTCTCAACACCTTACATAATAATAATAATTTTGCCTAAATTATATTCTCTTTCAGAAAACGTTATTGATGCAGCTCGAGATCTTGGAGCATCAGAAATCCAAATTTTTAAAAACATAATATATCCAGAAATAATTGGAAGTGTGGTAACAGGGGGGCTCATTGCATTTACATTATCGATTGATGACTTTTTAATATCATTTTTCACAACAGGCCAAGGGTTTAATAATTTATCAATACTCATAAACTCTTTAACTAAGAGAGGAATAAAACCAATAATTAATGCCATTTCTTCTATACTATTTTTTGTAATACTCAGCCTTCTATTTATTATAAATAAATGTGTAGGAATCAAAAAATTAACAGTAGATACAGAAATTTAATAATAAGGAGTTAAATTTTGAAAAAATTTTTAATATTAGCAATAATTTTAATAGTCACCTCTTGTTCTTCTCAAAAAACACAAAGTACTCTTAATGTCCTCAACTGGGCAGAATATATTGATGAAAAATTACTAGCTCAATTTGAAAGAGAAAATAATATAAAAATCAATTATGAATGTTTCAATAACAATGAAGAAATGATGGCAAAATTTAATAACACAAAAGGTTATTATGACATCATAGTTCCATCAGAATATTTGATTGGAGAATTAATAAGTGAAAGCAAAATTGAAAAGCTAGATTATTCAAAACTGCAAAATGTAAAAAATAATATATTAGATAAACTTTACAATCTAGAACATGACTTTGGTAATTTTTATTCTGTACCTCTCTTTTGGGGAGTAATGGGAATACTTTATAACAAAACCAAAGTTGACATAAACGACATGAATGAATTTGATATACTATTTAACGAAAAATATAAACAAGAAATTGCAATGTTAGACTCGCCAAAAGAAAATATTGGGGTTGCACTTAAAAAACTTGGCTATTCCTTCAATGAACACAACATATCCATAATCAAACGAGCCGAGGAACTACTCAAAAAACAATCTCCCTTGGTAATAGGTTATTTTTCAGATATTGCTGCAAAATCACTAATACTCAATGGTGAATCATCAATCCAACTAACATGGAGCGGAGAAGCACTAGATGCAATGCTTAAAGATCCCAATTTAGACTTTTATGTACCTAATAGTACAAATATCTGGGTTGATGTCATGGTAATTCCATCAGACGCACCTCATAAAGAACTTGCTTATAAATTCATAAACTTTCTTTATGAAAATGAGGCATCTTATGCAAACTTTAAAGAGACAAAATATAATTCACCAAACAAAAATGTATTGAATCGATTACAGGAAGAAGCAAAGGAAAATCCTGAAATAAATATATACTTAGAAGAAAAATTTCTTCCAACAAACTTTTCAAACCACGAAGTATTTAAAACAGTACCTAAAGAAGTTAAAGAAGAACAAATGAGAATATATGTAGAATTATCATCCTAACAAAATCCAAGGCACCTTTTATTTAAAAGGTGCCTTATCTTAATCAAACTTTAGCAGAATTTAAAAACTGATTTTTCAACCCAAAAAAAGCTATGGACACAATAATAATGACGCCTAAAAATACTTGATAAAACAAAAATGGCATGATATCAAGTGGAGATATGGTCCCTTTTGCAATATTTATCAAACTTATCATATGCATACCATATGGCAAAGCACCAATTAACGCACAAGAAGAAATTGAAAGCAATGCTGCACAACGCTTAGGACATACAGAGTTTGCTTCAGATATACCCTTAGTAACAGTCCCATTAACTAAAATTGCAAGACCGCTATTTGAAAGAAAACCTGTCACCATAATTATTAAAAAAGTAATTGTAAACTCGGCACTCCTTCTGCACTTAGCAAAATACTTCAACTTAGTTAAAATCCACTCAAAACCCCCATGCCTAATAGTCATATAAGAAACTCCTCCTGTAAAAATAACAAGAATAAGCATCTCACTTAAATCTAAAAGTCCAGCATTAATATTTTTAAACATTAAAAGCAAAGTTAAATCACCATTAACAATGCCAATACCACCAGCAATCAATATTCCAAAAAATAAAACTAAAAATACATCCACTCCTAAAAACGCAAAAATTATAACAAAAAGGTAAGGAATCACTTTCAAATAACTTATCTCACCAAGTTCAACATTAACTCCAATACCACCAATATAAGAGCCTAAAACAGCAAATGCTACAGTTGATAAAATAGATGCAGGAAATGTAAAAAAAGCACCATTTCTAAAAACATCTATAATTTTAACTCCTTGTGTACGACTTGCAATAATAGTTGTATCTGATATTAAAGACATGCTATCACCAAAAGCACCACCTCCAAGCACAGCTCCTGCAACCATTGGCAATGGGATACCACTTTTATCTGCTATTTCAAATCCAATTGGAGTAATAGCCACAACGGTTCCAAGAAAACTTCCAGTTGCAGTAGATAGAAAAAGGCATATTAAAAATATGCCTGCTATCAACAAATTAGCAGGTATATACCTAAGTCCAATAGTTGCTACGGTTTCAATGCTACCTATTTCTTTACAAACAGCCGAAAAAGCACCTGAAATCATAAAGATGAAAGATATAAATATAATATCAGTCTGTGAACATCCTTCAATAAAGTCATTCATCTTATCTATAAACGAACCCTTAAATAAAAGGAATGCCGTAACAACAGCTAATAACATAGCAATTATTGGTGGCATTTGATAAAAAGCCATCTCTACACCTTGAATCTCTAAAACCACTCCTGTTCCTACATAAACAACAATAAAAACAAGAAAAGGAACAAGCCCTAAAAAATTTGGCTGTACATGACTAACTTTGTTCATTTTAACCCCCCTTACAATTCATGCATTTATGAATTATTACTTAGTTCTCTTATTTAACTTAAGAAATCTAAAATCAATTTATTTTTAGCAATAATCTAAAAAATCCCTTTATATCAAGGCTAACCATAGACAAAAAATAGAAAAATAGTTGAGAAATTAAAACTATAACTACCTATGGAAGGAACAATACTCTTACATCCTACAGACCTGCCAAAATATAAATAAACATATCTATAAGAAAACAACTTCTATGAGAAGGAATATTATCATAAATAGATACTTCTTTTGCAAAGACCTATCACAAACAAGTATAGAGATCATAATCACTAGCAAAAAAATACCATCAACTATGACAGGAAGAGATATAACTATCAAACCTGTAGAACTCCCACCTCCGCATTAAATTTTCAATCTTAACAATCAACCCTAACCATTTATTTTTCATAATATTCTTCATTATAATTACAACAAAAAAATTTACCATCTCAGTATCGAGAAAAAAATTAAGCATTTCAACCTTCTCCCTTACTAAATTTTTTTCATAATACATAAATATTTACAAATTTGCATAAAACTCCAATAAAATTATACTAACCTTAAACAAAAGCCTTTTCTGTGAAAGCAATAAAACAAATAATCTACAATATTCATGAAAAACAATTCACACAAAACTAACATAGTTTAAGACTAATACTTTAACTGATTTCAAAATTACTTACCCTTTTACAAAGAATAGAAAAAAATCTTGCCAATAAAGAGCAAAATCCAATTTAATCTCACACTCACTACATTTCTCACCAAAATTCCACAGACAAAAAACAGTAAAATAAATTACCTTAATTAATTATAAGTCTAAAAATATGGATATGTATTTCTAATATTATACCACAAAACATAATATTTAAAGATTTTATTTTAAAAAAATAAATTCAGATTGAATAAAAAATTGAATATAAAAGAGAAAATTATAAATTACATGAAGATTATTTTTTTAAAGCAATCATATACTTACATATAATTACTTTGTAATAAAACTATGAAACAATACTCTGGTTAAACCAACAAAATACAAAATAAGAAAATCATTTAAGACAGTATAAATATCTATAACAACAAATAAAGTAGGCATAAATTTTATCTTAATTAACTTAACAAATATAAATTTAATATCTTAAATACCTACATTTTACGCCAAAAATGGTCCTTTTCTAAAATCATATTTGCTTCAACTGGTCCTTCTGATCCATAACAATAATCCCAATTTTTAATGTCTTCCCATTTATCAAGAATATCTGATACAAATTCCCAAGAACTATCAATTTCATCATTGCGAGCATATAAAGTTTTATCACCCAAAAAAGCATCAAAAAGTAATCTCTCATAAGATTCACTAAAAAATTTGTTAAATGAAGCATGATAAGAAAATTCCATATTAGCTTCCTGAATATCATAATTATATCCCGGTCGCTTAGTATTAAACTTAATTTCAATGCCATCTCTCGGTTGAATTCTAAAAATCAAAGCATTTGAAAGATTAATCAAACCAGTATTAAAAATAGTGAAATCGGACTTTTTAAATTGAATATATATTTCTGAAAATTTCCTCACAAGCGCTTTGCCCGTCCTAATATAAAAAGGCACCCCAGACCAACGCCAGTTATCAATAAACAATTTCATAGCCAAATAAGTTTCAGTATCTGAAATACTTAAAAAGTTAGCTTCTTCTCTATATCCTTTTTTTAAAATCCCTTGTACCTGAGAACAAATATATTGTCCTTTGACAATATGATTTTGCATAGTATCTCTACTTAATTTTCTTAAACTTTTTAAAACCTTAACCTTTTCATCATGAATAAAGTCAGCACTAAATCCAATAGGAGGTTCCATTGCAATTAAACTTAAAAGTTGTAAGATATGATTCTGAACCATATCTCTTAAGGCACCAACAGAATCATAATACTCAGCTCTACCATCAATGCCTGCCTCTTCTGCTACGGTAATTTGAATAAAATCCACATAACGATTGTTCCAAATATTTTCAAAAATAGAATTCCCAAACCTAAATGTAAAAATATTTTGAACGGTTTCTTTGCCCAAATAATGATCAATTCTGTAAACTTGTTCTTCACTAAACACAGAATAAAGAAGAGTGTTCAAACATCTAGCTGTATCAAGACTACTACCAAAAGGCTTTTCAAGAATAATCTTAGACAAATAAGAAGTATTACTAAATGAATACGGCTTTAAATTCTCAATTATTGCCTCATAAAACTCAGGTGATGTTGAAAGATAATATATCCTATCTCTATTATCTAAAAGAGATGACAATTTTACATAAGCATCCTTTTCCCTAAAATCTCCTGATAAATAAACAAAAAATTTCAAAAAATCATCAATTAAAGCAGTAGACTCTTCTTGCCACAACGAATCTTTAATATAAACCTTAAGTTCATAATCAGTAAAGTTTCTTCTCGCAAATCCAATAATTCTAAAATTATTAATATGACCATCCTTATACAAATTAAAAAGAGAAGGAATAAGTTTTCTCCTAGACAAATTGCCAGTAACACCAAATATTATAACATCAAAATTAGATACATTCTTTTCACTCATAAAATATCTCCAACAAATAATTATACTATTATTGTTCCATCAAAAACTATGACATAATATCCCTTTGTAAATAATAGTTATACCTACATTAAATTTAATCACAACAATGACGGTTCAAAACGAACTGCCACAAAATTTCTAAAAATCAAATACAAATATAGTGTTATAATCGGTATAGTGTATAATGTATAAGAAATGAAAAACTTATCACTATTTACAGACTTTTATGAACTCTCAATGATGAATGCTTACTTCATAAAAAATATCAATCCAAAAGTCAAATTTGAAATGTTTTTCAGAAAAACGCCATTTAAAAATGGATACATAATTTTAGCAGGAATTCACACATTAATTAATGCTTTAAAAGAATTACATTTCAGAGACGAAGAGATTGAATATCTAGACAGTTTACAGTATTTTGACAAAAAATTTTTAAAATACTTAAAGACATTTAGATTAAACATAAAAATAAGCTCAATAGAAGAAGGAAGAATCGTTTTTCCCCATGAACCCATACTAATCATTGAAGGAAATCTAATTGAACTCTTACTCATAGAAGGACTGGTATTAAATACAATAAATTTTGAAAGCCTAATTGCAACTAAAACAGCAAGAATTAAAGAAGCCGGGGCTAAAAATCTAGCAGAATTTGGTCTTAGAAGAGCGCAAGGAATTAATGGCGCACTCTCAGCAAGTAAAGCTGCTTACATAGGAGGTGCTGATTTTACAAGCAATGTACTTGCAGGATATAAATACAATATTCCTGTCATTGGCACAATGGCTCACAGCTGGATAATGAGTTTTAAAAATGAAGAAGAGGCCTTTTGGGAATATGCGAAAATATATCCAAATAATGTAAGTTTGTTAATTGACACTTATGATACACTTAACAGTGGTCTTAAAAATGCAATAAAAGTTTTCAAAGCATTAAAGAGCAAAGGAAGCAAAAATTTTTCTGTTAGAATTGACAGTGGTGATCTTGAATACTTAAGCAAACAAGTTAGAAAAACACTTAATGAGAATGGGCTATCTGAAGTAAAAATTATTATATCAAACGAACTTGATGAAGAAATTATTATGTATTTAAACTCAATTCATGCGCCTATCGACTTCTGGGGAGTAGGAACCAATCTAGTTACTGCAAAAGGAGAATCCAATCTCTCAGGAGTCTACAAAATGACATCAATTCAACAAAACGGCAAATTTATTCCTAAAATGAAAATGTCAAATAACATTAATAAAGCAACACTACCCTCTCAAAAAGGAGTTGTCAGAATATACTCAAATGAACAAATGATTTTTGATCTAATTTTTTTAAAAGAAGAAGAAGAAGAAATAAAAAAAATGTTAAGCTTAAAAAAGGAATTTACAATTTTCCACCCTATACAAGACAATACATTCAAAGAAATAAAAACATATGAAAGCTTTGAATTTTTAATAAATACAGTTTTTGAAAACAACAAAATTTGTCAAACCTGCGAATTAAGTCTCGAACATATAAGAGCAAGGGTTCAAAGTGATCTTAAAAATATCGATCATACACATAAAAGGCTCATAAATCCACACATATATAAAGTAAGCATTACAGAGAAATTAAAAAATCTAAGAAACAAACTCATTAAAGAAAACAAAAAACTATAACACTATGTATAATATGTGTATAACATGTATAAGATATATAAAACAAATAAAGTAAGCAAGATTTATAATAAAATTAAAGAATTAATTAAAAATGATGACATATTTAAAAAAGAAACCATCATCATTTTAAAAAGTAACATTTTAAGCGAAGAAATAAAAAAATATATAGCAACCCTGAATGAAGTCTCATATAACCTCAATGTAAAACAAAACATAATAAAAATGATATATAATCTCTCAATGGAAAATCACAATATAAAAAAATTTTTAGAAAACAATACATTGCTCCTTTACTCAGAAACAGAAAAATTTATTCTGTATCACATGTTAAAAGACAATAAAATAAAAAATATCAAGCAATTTAAATCGACAAATAACAGATATATCTTTGCATCAAAGATAATAACTTTATTTCATAAATACTACTCTAAATTTCCAAATCTGATTGATCATTGGAGACAAAATAAATTTTTATTTGAAGATCAGAATAAGATTCACTACGAATCCATGCAAAAGGAAATGTTTGAAAAACTATTTGAAAATCAAATCAACCTTTTTAACTTGCACGAGAAAATTGAACAAGAAATAACAGAGCCTAAGCAAAGCATTGAAACAAAAAGAATAATAATAATTGGAGAGACTAGAGAAATTGACAGAAAGATTTTACATTGTTTGCAAAAAATTTTCGACATTACAGTATACGAATTAATACTTGAAGATACAACTCAAATCAAATCTGCCTTCATAGATGAACTAGTACCAGTAAAAATCAAAAAATGCAATTCAAGTACACAAATAGAAGAAGAAACTGATATTCAATTATTTGAAGAGAAAAATTTTTTAGCAAGTTTCAAAAACAATATTATAAAAGGTACTCCTCTATTAAACTTAGATAATAGTTTCAAAATAATAGAGGCAAAAACAAAAAAACGAGAGGTAGAAATTCTAGTAAATAATATTTTACATTCAACACAAAATAATCATCTAAAAATAAACGATATTGTAATAACTTACCTACCAAAAGATATGGACATATACTTACCATACATAGAAGAATTTTTAAATAAATATGAACTTGAATTTACTATTTTAGATTCTAAAGATGTCTCAAAAAGTAAAAGTGTAATAGCATTAAAGCAATTAATGCAACTCTTCATTTCAAACAGAGGAACGATTAGTAATTTTAATAGAAAAGAAATAATTGAATTTTTAAGTAACACAAAAGTAATGAATAAATTCAACATCTCAATAAGTGAATTAGAATACTTAATAAAATTTAACGATGCAGTGAATATTAATTTTGGAATGAATGATACTCATAAAGAAAGCTTATCTTATGACAAGAATTTTTTAAATTCATGGGAAAATGGCTTTGATAGATTCCTCACATCTACAATGTTTAATGAAAAATATGAATGCAATAATTGTCAAGAGAGCATAAGCTTTCAAGATCCAGATTCAATAGTAAGATTAATAAGCATAATAAAAAGCCTATATGAAGACATAATGTACTTCAGAGAACAAGAATATACAATATATGAATGGGCAGAAATAATGGATATTTTCATAGATAAATATATCAAACTTGAAGATAACAACAAAATTGATGAATATATAAACACAAGAATACAATACCTTAAAAACTTTTCAAGAGATTTTAATGAAAACCTTTACAAAGATTACATGACAAAAGTTAAAGACAGAAAAGTTGATTTTGCTCTTTTCAAAATAATGTTTGAAGAGAGCATCGAACAAAAAGCATATCAATCAAACAATCAAAATATAGGTATACTTGTTGCAAGCTCTGATAAAATCGAATATTTACAAAAATCTGAAATTCACTTTTTAGGAATCCATCAATTAAACTCAAACATTCATTTTGATAACATGAACTTATTAAACGAATATTATGACTATGTCAATCTGGAACAAGAGAACATTTCAAATTTAATTAAAATAATCTTTGCAGCATCAAACAAATTCTATTTCTATTACTCACTAAGCGAATCTCTAAATCCAGATATCAATAAACCTAAAGTAATAAATAAGATAATAAATTACATAAAAGATATGGGACAAGAACTAAAAATTGAAATACACCCAAGTGAAAATTACGATTTTGAATACTTCAAATACGAAAAAGCCAATTACCTAATTAACTATGACACAGAAGCCTTTAATATTGCAAAATCACTACAACAAGGCAAACATCCAAACTTTAAACAGAAAAGACTTAAATTAAAAAAACAAATAACACTAAGGATAGAAGACATAAATAAAGCTATAACTAATCCATACAAATACTTTTATGAAGAAATATTAAATGTATACATTAAAGATATAAGCCAAATTGGTGATATTAAGAAAAAACAAGAAGAACAGATTATCGACATTGATAATTTTAATTATAAGCTAATGAATAATCTCATACCAATACATGAATATATAAAAAATGAAACTAATGAATATATATTAGAGAAAATAGATAATATAATTGAAAATCAAATTCAAAAGGGAATAATTCCCATGAACATCAAAAAAACAACCATCAAAGAAGAATTCATAGAAAAATTCAATGAAATTAAAAACAATATTGTTATCAATTTTCAGGAATTTTTCAAAATGCAGGAAACTGACATCACATTAAATAAAAGCATATTCATTAACTTCGAAGGCGAAACAATAGAATTTAAGTTAAATGGAAAACTCAAAAACATATATAAAATAGATAATCGATACTTTTACGTCAATTTAGAGAAAAAAGATTACGGTCAAGACAAAATTATCAGAAAAATCAACCTATACATAATAGGATTAATGTTAAAAAGCTCAATTGCAAATATAGAATCAATTCAAGAAATAAGAATAACTTATAAAACTTCTAAATTATCACTTGAGAATCAATATACAAATGAAACGATAAACTACCTAGACCTTACAAACTTATTAAAACAAATAGCATATATTTCAAGCTATCCTACTCCCATCTATAAGGATTTAATACAAAAAAGTTTAATTAAAATAAAAGACATAAACGAATTTCCAACAGTACTAAAAACACAAATAAAATATCCACAAAAAAGCATTAATATTAACAAAGATATGGAATTCATTCTTCAACAAAAAGACATAACATGGTGTCCATATTATAACAGATTTAAAGACACTCACGATTTAAACATAAACGACAACTTAGAAAAATTACTTCAAGATTTTTATACTAAATTCATCAAGGTATAAGGTTAATCCCATGAAAGAAATAATAGATAAAATCAAATACAACGAAAAAATATTAATTGAGGCTTCAGCAGGAACTGGAAAGACCTACATACTTGAGAATACTATTACAAACTTACTAATAAATAAAACATACTCTCCAAGCGAGATTCTAGTGCTAACATTCACAAAAAAAGCAACAGAAGAGATGCATATTAGAATATTGAAATCAATTGAAAATGCATATCAAAATTCACAAACAGATAAATCTTTAAAAAAAATTTACGAACAATCAAATAAAATATTTATCTCAACCATAAACAAATTTGCACTACATTCTCTAAACAACTTTCAAATCGAAACAGAACACTTTGTCAGATACAGTGTAAAAGAAAATTTTACATCAGAAATAGACGAAATAGTTTATGAATTTTTAAGAAAAGCGGATTCATTAAAAAAAGAATTAACAATCAAAGATGATGAATTTGAAATCTTTAAGTCTAAATTTAAAACTACAAAAGACATGATTCAATATATAAGACAAGGGTATAAAAGAGACAAGACACAAGAACTTGGGGATTGGATAAAAACTCAAACGATTTTTAAAAAAATGCTTACAAATCAAGATAGATTAATTCATGAGTATAACTCAATAGTCGAAGCATTAAACAAAATGACTATGGAAGAAAAAAGAACTTTCCTAAATAAACATAATCAAGGAATTAAAATATCAGAAATAAAATATAGTAATGAAAAAGATATAGTGAAAATAACAGACATACTTGCAAACAACAAATTTTTTTCGAAGATAATAGAATCCAATCTTAAAAAAAATGTCACTCTCTTACCTAAGGAACTAAAAATACAAACCGCTTTAAGAGAACTTAGCCATAAAACAAATACAAATAAAGAAGATAAAAACACACTAAAAAGATTTATTAACCTAAAAATCGAATATAAAATACTTAAATATATAGAAAAAGAACTTGCAAATATCATTAATGCAACAAACACAATAGACCAAAAACATATAATGCTAAACTTCAAAAAACACCTGGAATCTCGTGATAACAAACTATTAAATTCAATAAAAAACAGATATAAAATAATACTAATAGATGAAGCACAAGATTTAAACCTAATACAAATAGAAATATTTAAACTACTTAATTCTTGTGGCATAAAACTAATATTTATAGCCGATCCTAAGCAAATAATTTATACATTTAGAAATGCTGATATATCATATTATAACCAAGGTATAAAAGATCAAATAAAAGATAACGCAAAAATAACCTTACTAACAAATTACAGATCAAATAAAAAATTAGTTGAACCTTTAAATATTATGTTTGATAATATCTATAATAAAACACACACAGCTAAAATCGAACAAATAGAATTTACCAAGTCAAAAACAGAGTCTAAGAATGACGAAAATAAAATTTTTATAAATGATCAAGAAATAGAAGCAATAAACATAATAGAAACTGAAAGTGAAGATGAAAATATTTTACAAAAAACAGCTATAACAATAAAATATCTACTAACAAACGGAAAAATTTATGATAACAATAAACTTAGACAAATTAAAGAATCAGACATAAAAGTACTTTGCAGAACAAGTAAGGAAATAGATTTAATAGATAAGGAACTTAAAAATCAAAATATAAAAACGAATAAGATCGAAGAATCATTCTTTAAGACGAAAGAATTTAGCGAAATATTTTACCTTATAAAATGTTTCGACAGAAAACAAAATTTTCAAACTCTAAACTATATCTTAACTAGCAAAATAATAAACCTTCCGTGGGAGTTATACCTAAGTCTACTTGAAAAAAATGAAATAAAACACATAGAAGCAGCCATTAGTGACATAATATATTTACTTGAAAATCAAGAAATAACATTAATAAAAGCAATAGATGAAATCATATCAAAGAAGGATTTATGGCTCAATTTGGCAAAATTTTTTAATAATACTACATTTACTGAATTTGCACAATCAAAAAAAAGCTACAGAGAAACCCTAATAAATGAGAAAAAATTTGAGGAACTTAAGAACTACGAAATAAGTCTAGACTTTATTTCCAAAATTTACTATGAAGATAAAACCATAGAATCATTAATATGCACTCTAGAAGATCTAATACTCAATAAAGATACTGAACAAGATGAAGAGCAAATCACTACCCAAGGTGATCAATCCATAGAAATACTGACAATTCATAAATCAAAAGGACTAAGTATTAATATCGTATTTCTCATAGGTGATATTCAACACAATGATAACTTAATGAAAAAATCAGATACATTTTATAAATTTTGCTTAGAAAATAGGATAAAATATGATTTTTTAAAATTAAAAGAAAATCAACAATCTGCCAAACATAAGATTTTAAATGAAGAGAAAAATATTTTTTATGTAGGAACAACACGATCAAGATTCGCACTATTCATTATCAATAAAGGCACAATAATAAATAAAATGTTAGATCTAGCAAAAATAAAAACAATCGATAAAATAAATTTAGACTTTAATGTATACAATCTGATTAAAACCCATAAATTCAATAAATTAGAAAAAAATGATAACAAAGAAATAAAATTAATCCCTCCAACACCAATAAACAAACATTTATTTAGAAGAGAATATACACATAGCTATACAAGTCTTGCATCAAGCTATAAATCAACTTACCATGCAAATCAAGAAACAAGAGATGATGAGACTTATGACAATGATGCTAATTGTACTGAAGAAACACTCCCAAAGGGTAAAGATATTGGTAATATTTTACATGTCATAATGAAAGATATAAATTTTAGCGACGCAAAAGATGATTTTAACAATTTTCAAAAAATCAATATTGCTCTTATACAAAAAAGAATCGAACATTTCAATTCAAAGCTAAATACACCCAAGATACAAGAAATGCTAATAAAAATGATTTATAACATATTAAATACAAAAATCAGATTTATTGACGCAAGACTGTGTGATATTCAAGAATTACAAAAAGAAATGGAATTTTTAATCAAGATAGATACAAAAATTTATGAACAAAAGTCTCTCTTTAAAAATTACAACAAGTTGGATTTAACATTTAATGAAGGATATATAAAGGGAATCATTGATCTTATATTTAAGATAAATAATAAAGTATACATTTTAGACTATAAAACAAATTATCTTGGAGCAAATTTAAAAGATTATAATTTAACGAACTTAAAAAAGAAAATGAAACAAGAAAAGTATGACTTACAATATAAAATTTACGCACTAGGAACAAAAAAAATACTCTTTAAAAATCCAGAAGAATATAATAAATATTTTGGAGGAGTAATATATCTCTTTACAAGAGCATTTCAAAAAAATATTAAAGAACAATCTAAAACACAGAATGGGATTTATTTCACCATACCAAATTTCAAAGAATTAGATTTAGAACAAATATATTTGCAATTAAAATATTAAAAGGAAAATATGAGAAATTTTTTAGTCTTAAGAGAGTTTCTAAAAGATCATAAGAGAAACTATTTAAATCCAGAACTCAAAATTTATGAAATAATAGAAACTTTAAACATAAACATAGAAAATTACTACAAAGCACATTTACTCACAAAAAAAATCAAAGATAAAAAGTATGAAGAAATTACTATTTTTTTAATATTTTTATTTAATTACCTCTCTAAAGGACATTTAAGAGCTAATATTAATTTATTAATCAAAGATATTCAAAATACGATCGACTGTGCTTTCCTTGAAATAAAAGACGAGGATCAATCTTACCAAAAATCAATCAATATACTAGAAGAACTTGCAAAGATTACACAAGCAACAAAAATACACGAAATAATCTTACATTTAAAAGAAAATAATATAATGAAAGATCTTAATCAAAATGAAAGAATCATAACTCCTTTAATATTAGAAAATAATATTCACATCTATACTCAAAAAAACTTTAGAGAAGAAGAAGAACTAATAAAAAAAATAGATCAAAGACTTAAAGATAACAAAAGTGAAATAACTACCCAAAGAATACAAAATATAATGAACAACTTAAACACTAAAGACCTAAGTGAAGAACAAATCAATTCAATCAAAAAATCTTTAAAAAGTAATTTCTTTATACTCAGTGGTGGCCCGGGCACAGGTAAAACAACAACTATCAATTATATTCTAAAAGCAATTGATATGCACTTAAATGTCAAACAAAAGGTAGCCCTTGTAGCACCAACTGGAAAAGCAAGTCAAAAACTAAAATCAAGTCTAAAAGAATCATTTACAAACCTTGAAACAGAATATAGCACAGTACAAAAATTATTAAAAATGTCATTTATCAATAAAGGCAATAAATATGATGAAGCCAACCCCCTAGAATTTGAAATAATAATAATTGATGAAGCATCTATGATAGATTTAAGTACTTTCTTAAAATTATTAAAGGCGGTCAAAAGAAACACAAAACTCATAATAACAGGGGACAAAAACCAGCTTCCATCAATAGCTGGAGGAAATGTATATTCAAGTCTGACACAAATAAAAGAAATAAGTGATGAAAATGTAGAAATACTTAAAAAAAATTTCAGAAGTAACGATGAGATAAATTTATTAGCCAAAGCAATATATCAAGAAGACACAAATCTAATTGATATTCAACTTAATGCCAACAAAAATATAATTTTAAAGGATATAAATAAAGTCAATATCGAAAATGAATTATTAAATCACACAAAAGATTTATATAAAAAAATCTCTAATTTTGATCTCAACTCACTAAACAACAAAGAAATTGAATCAATAATTAATGCTTTGCTTAGCAACGTCATTTTATGCTCAAGAAATTTTGGAAAATTTGGAACAAAAAGAATAAATGAAATAATAAAATTATATTTGAAAAAAACCTATGGCAATTTAATTGGACAAATAATTTTAATTACTCAAAATGATTATAAAAACGATCTATTTAATGGAGAAAGGGGTATTCTCTTTAGAGAAAACTCTAAAATTTACGCTTTATTCAAAAGAGAAGATGAAAAATACAAAAGAATAAACTTTAATTTAATAAACAAATATGAACTTAGTTTTGCAACAACAATACATAAAAGCCAAGGCTCTGAATATCAACATGTACAAATAATCATAGAAGATCATCCATTCTTAACAAAAGAACTACTCTACACTGCAATAACAAGAGCTAAAGAAAGCATAAAAATAATATCAAGCAAAGACATCATCAAAAATGTCAGCCTAAAAACAATAAAGAGAGATTCAAAAATCTCAGATCATATAGATGCATTAAAATAAATTGACAAACAAAAAGAAAAACAATATAATCTTAAGGTATTGCATTTGGGGGCGTAGTTCAGATGGTTAGAACGCCTGCCTGTCACGCAGGAGGTCGCGGGTTCGAGACCCGTCGCTCCCGATAGTAATCTTTAAAGTCAAGAATTTTTATCTGCATTTACCTTATTTCAAAAGTAATTGTGCAAGCATAAATCAACTGAAAAATACATTAAAGTTATTATTAAAGTTGCGTTATAAAAAAAAACCTTCAAAAACTCCACTAAAACATAAAATTAATTAATATTTATAAATGTTCAAGTTTTACTTTATCAAAAATATCTTTAACATCATCAAGACTACAAAGTTGTCCTCTAAGTGCCGTTGCGGTACCTGACGCAACTCCGAACCTAAAAGAATCAAGAAGAGAATTCCCATTTTGATGAGCATATACAAATCCAGCAACTACAGAATCTCCTGCACCAATAGTACTTAAAGAATTAATTTGCGGAACACTAGCCAGACAAGCATCTTTATTATTTATAAAAACAGCCCCTTCACTTCCCATTGAAACTATAATATTCTGCACGCCCCTTTCCATAAGCTCACACCCAGCATTAATTAGATCCTTACTAGAAGTCAAATTCATACCCAAAAGTTCTTTAAGTTCATTAATATTTGGCTTTATTAAAAAAGGTCTAAGCCCTATAATCTCTTGCAAGGCAGGACCACTAGTATCAATAATTAACTTAACATTACTAGCAATACTCTTGGCTATTTCATTATAAGCCTGATACCCAAGCGAGCTTGGAACACTACCAGACATGATTAACATATCTTTATCTAAATTTTTTAATTTTAAAATCAAAGACTGAAAATCACTCTCAAGAATTACGGGTGATCTTCCATTAATCTCTGTTTCTTTTCCATCTGACATCATTTTAATATTGATTCTAGTATTGTCAGATATGCTAATAAAATCATGCTTTATGCCCATCAAATCAAGATAGCCCCTTATATAATCACCTGTAAATCCACCCAAAAATCCAAGAGCAATACTTTCAGTTTCAAAATTCTTAAGTACATTACTTACATTTATTCCCTTCCCACCAGCAAAAAAATTATTCCTAACAACATGATTAAGACACCCTGTCTGAAAACCTTCTACAACTATTTTATAATCAATAGCAGGATTAAGAGTAAGCGTATATACCAAGCCAATCTCCTTTATAATTAAGTAAAATAATTAAATAATTAAATAATGTAATTATTATATGTTATAATTATCATACATTATATTTATAATAATTATAATATGGATACTATAGTATAGCAAGGAGTTTCCTATGCAAGATTTATTTTCTAAAAAATTAATATTATTAAACTACGAGGCCAAAAGTAAAGATGATGTAATTGAAAAAATGGCCGACATGCTCAATGAAAATGAATATTTGAACAACAAAGAAGATTTTATAAAAGAAATTAAAAAACGAGAAGAAATAAGCGGAACAGGTCTTGAAGAATATATTGCAATGCCACATGCAAAAGGTAATTTTGTTAAAAAACATGGAATAGCTATATTACGAATTAAAGGAGAAGGGTTTGATTTTAACGCTTCCGACTTACGACCTTCAAAATTATTTTTCATGATAGCTGTACCTGAAAAAACTACAGGTAATACTCATATTAAAACAATATCTTACCTTAATAATATATTTAATAATGAAATTTTAAGACAAGAAATTATGAGTACAAATGATATAAATAGATTTTTAGAAATTCTTTTAAATAGCAACACAGATGTAATCATGAATGACACTGGTTCCAAAAATTTCATTCTAGCAGTAACTGCTTGCCCTACAGGAATCGCCCATACATACATGGCAGCTGAAAGCCTAAAACGAGCAGCAGCTGAACTAAACGTAGAGATCAAAGTAGAAACTAATGGCTCTAGTGGCGTTGACAATCTAATAGAAGAAGAGGAGATAGAAAGAGCAAAAGGCATAATTATTGCAGCCGGAAAAACTGTCGATAAAGACAGGTTTAATGGTAAACCACTAATTGAAGTTGGTGTAAAAGATGGCATACACAAAGCAAAAGAACTCATTCAAAACATTCTTGATAACAAAGCAAAAATTTATAAGAGAAAAACAGTACAAGGAGAAAGCAACACAACCCGAAAACCAGGTGGTGCATATAAACATTTAATGAACGGTGTATCCTTTATGCTACCATTCGTAGTGTCTGGGGGAATAATTATTGCAATATCATTCATGTTTGGCATCAAAGCTTTCGATCCAAACGATCCAAGCTATAATAAGATAGCAGATATTTTAATGCAAATCGGCGGTGGTAATGCTTTTTTCCTAATGCTTCCAATACTTGCTGGGTATATTTCATTTAGCATAGCAGAACGTCCCGGCCTTGCACCTGGAATGATTACAGGATTAATGATGAGCAAAGGAAATGCAGGGTTCTTAGGGGGCATTCTAGCAGGATTTATCGCAGGATACGTAACTTTAGCAATAAAATCAATAAGTAAAAAAATAATACCACCAAAAATAAGTGGTATTAACCCCGTTTTAACCTACCCACTTTTCTCAGTACTAATATCAGGATCTTTAACATATTTCTTACTAGCACCAATTGCATATATTAATACATCTATAACAAATATGTTAAATTCACTAAGCGGAACAAATATGGCATTACTAGGTGCACTACTTGGTGGAATGATGGCAATAGACATGGGTGGTCCTGTAAACAAAGCTGCCTATGCATTTGGAATTGCAATGATAACTGCTGGAAATTATATACCTCATGCAAGCGTAATGGTAGGAGGAATGACGCCTCCACTTGGAATCGCACTTGCAACTAGCATTTTCAATAATAGATTTTCACAAGAAGAACGTGAAGCCGGTAAAGTTTGTTACTTTTTAGGTGCATGTTTCATAACGGAAGGAGTGATTCCTTTTGCAGCCTCAGATCCTTTAAAGGTAATACCTGCTTGCATAATAGGGTCATCTATCGGGGGTTTTTTGTCTGCATTATCTAAAGTAGAACTTATGGCTCCACACGGCGGTATCTTTATTCTTCCAATAATAACCAACCCATTAATGTGGATAATATCTATCCTCATAGGTGCTTTAATAACAGGTCTATTAATAGGATTTATGAAAAGAGATAAGAAATAATTCTTATCTCTTAAAATAATATTTACACAAAGTCTAATAAACCAATCTCAATTTTATTGGTGTCTCAAGACTTAAAGTCCTAATCATATCTAGCTTAAGTTCTAAATTATTGGAGTTAAGCTGTTTAAATCCAAACTGTTCTTGAATTTTTCTCGACGTCTTGATTTTGAGTGTAACATTAGAATTATCAATAAGCTCATTTGCACGCGAAGTAAAGTCTGATAAAAAGTAAACTAATACATCTTTATATTCCTTCTCAGACATTGGTATTTCTTCTGACGGCAAAAGTGCCGCAAGAGCATCATTCACCTGATCCTTACTTTCATTAATAATCTTAGTAACAGTTTTTAAATTAAAATCAATATCAAGAATATTTTTCCCATTCTTATTTGCTATCTTAAATATAGGCATTGTCTCCTTTGCAAGATAATCTTTTAAAACCTTAACCAAATTATCAAATTGAACAATCAAATTAAGAGAATCACCATTAGACTTAATATTTAAGAGGTTTAGACCTAATTTTTTCCCTTCATCACCAAAATATTGCTTTATCTTATCAATGGGGAAAAGAGGCATTTTAGCTATTTCCTCTCCTACAAGAGTTGCCACAAGTTCTTTTCTGATCTTTTCAAATTCTTTATCAACATTAAATATTAATAAAACTGTTCCGCTCGCATCATCTTGTAAATTAACCTCTGAAATTGTAGTACAAGCAATAAATATTAAAAGCACAAGCATCAAACTATAAAATCTATCCATTTAACAATCTCCTTGCATATAAAACAAACATATATACATGCACTAGCTATTATAATAAAATATTAAGTATCAAAACAATAAAACCATAGGAGAAAAAACATGCATGACCAAACATTAGATATATCACATTTCCAAAAATTACTAGATAAAAGCTTAACACCATATCATTTAATAAACTACATTGAACAAAAACTGGTATATTATCTTAATGCAAAGGAATTAAAACTTGACGATAAATGGACATTAGAAACAGGATATTATTATGTAAAAAAGGAAGGAACAAGTCTTATTGCATTCAACATTAACACTAATACAATACATGAACCATTCCTAATAGCAGCAGCACACTCTGATAGCCCTGGATTAAAGCTCAAAATAGAATCTAGGAAATACAAAGATAATGTATTCTCTCACCACATCGAAACTTACGGTAGTCCAATAATCTCAACCTGGACTGACAGAGACTTAAGCTTATCAGGAGTTGTATACTTTAATAAAGATGAAATAATTAACTCAGAATTAATAACAATTGAAAATATTGGGATCATACCAAATGTTGCCATTCACTTAAACCGAAACGTAAATGAAGGATTTGCATATGATACTCATGAGAACATAGTCATCATCACAAGTTTTAAAAAAAGCATTAAAGAAAAAATTCTAGAAAAACTGCAAATATCTGAAAAAGATTTTCTATCATGCGATTTAATATTTACAGCATCAGAACCGGCTAAAATTATAGGTAGCGAAGGTGAATTTTTAGCATCCAAAAACCTAGATAACAAATCGGGATGCCATGCCATCATGAATGCATTTGTTCATACAAATAACAATAAAAATAAAGTAGCTGTATTTTTTGACAATGAAGAGATTGGATCTTTAACTTCCAGAGGAGCTGACTCAACACTATTAACAGAAGTCTTAGAAAGAATTGATCATGTTTTAAATCTAGGAAAAGAAGAACATCTAATTAAACTAAACAAATCATTCAATATTTCAATGGACGGCGCACATGGGGTTCATCCAGGCTATATATGTAAACATGACCCAAACTATCAAATAAGTCTAGGGAAAGGAGTAACCATCAAAAACAATGCCAATTTTAAATATTCAACAACAGCACATGGATGTGCAAAACTTAAAGCCTTAGCTATGAAAAATAATATTAAAATTCAAGAAATAATAATGAAAGCAAATACAAATGCCGGAACTACAATTGGCCCAATTTCAAACTCCCAAACAGGAATTGAAACTATAGATATTGGAACCCCAATGTGGGGAATGCACTCTTTAAGAGAAACTATTGCAATATCAGATCATATAGAAGCAATCAAACTTCTCAGAACATTTTTTGAAAATTGGAATTAAAAACTGGAACAAATAAAAGAAATCATTGTAGTTGAAGGCAAAGATGACGCTAAGAGAATAAAAGAACTATTTAAGTGCACTATAGTTGAAACTGGTGGATTATATCTTAAAAAATCAACCATTAATGTTTTAAAAAAAGCAATAGAAACAAATGGAATTATTATTTTCACTGATAGCGACAAAGCAGGAGATCTAATTAGAAAACAAATACTTAAAAAAGTGGGCTACTTAGACCAAGGCAAAATCAAACATGCTCACCTTAACAATAAAAATCAAGAAGTAGAAATGTCTTCTAAAATTGAAATAACAACAATTTTAAAAAAAATAGGTACTTTTTATAACGAAAAACAAAAAGAGGGTCTAAATTTAAATGATTTAATAGAACTTGGCATCACAGGATCTCAATCCAAGAAAAAAAGAGAACAAATACAAAAACACTTCAACTTGGGCAATGGTAATAACAAAAAACTACTTGAGAGACTCAATTACTTTAAAATAAAACGAGAAGACATAGAAAAAATAATCTTAACAAAAGAATAAAAACTCCCCCAGAAGGAATTGAACCTCCGACCAAGTGGTTAACAGCCACCTGCTCTACCGCTGAGCTATAGGGGAATCAATATCTAAACATTATGCTAAATTGAAACTGTTTTGTCAAGTCATACAATCCATAAAAAATAATCTACTTATCCTATAAGACCTTCAAAATAGCATCAGCAAGGATTTTAGAATCCCGGTCCCTAAGCTTAGAAGATCTAATTGCCCAAGCTTCCTCGTCAAATGCTAAATTCCTAACCTCAACCAACAATTTAGTCTTAACAACGTTATTTTTTAGCACATAAAGGTTTTGGCCCTTAATATAAGGGGTTCTCTTAAAACCTTTTGTCATTTTTTCAATCATACTCTTAGAATGAGCATCAAAGCCCTTCCCATCCTCAGACTGGTAATAAAATCCCATACACCGAGGCGCACCAACACTATTATCAGAATGCAAACTAATATAAAGAACATCTTGTTCCTTAACATTTTTATACTTATTTATAAATTTCTTCACAACAGCTAATCTCTTCCTCAAACCTTCTTGAGTACCATTTATCCAAGAGTCAACGGTATCGGTTTTATTTAAATCATAATCATTATAAACTTCATTTTTAACATTAACAAATGTATTATTAGCAGACACACTATCTCTGATTAAATGATCAGGAGATAAAATAGTAAGCTCAACATTAGCTCCATATTCTTTAAGATACACATAAAGCCTTAAAGCAATATCATAAACATATTCATCCTCGACAACAAAAATTTCATTCTTAAGTCCGTCTCTAGCTTTAACAATAGCACCAGGATCAAGACCTCCATGTCCAGGATCAATAATGATTAATTTATTTTTTAGGCTATTATTTTTCACTGGCCGAGATTGCACAAGACTTTCAAAACTCTTAAAAAGTTGACTTGCTTTCTTATAGGCATTCAGAGGAGAATACCAATCTTCTGAATAAAACTCACTTGGTTGACTCCCTTTTTTAGGCTTATACCAATAATAAAAAACTCCATTAGCCTCAAATATAGGTATTTTAGGCTCCAATACAACCAAAGCACTAATATCAAAAACATCTCTATTGTCTAAAACATTGGAAAAATTTAAATTTAATTTTTTACTCTTAGCAGAAACAATATTTGCAATAGCTTTAACCGTGGTTTTAGAAGTTTTATCCACAAATTCTTTTAGCTCTTTATTTGCAACAACTGGTCCTTTGCTTTTATCATAAATCTTAAGTTCCTGATTATGAAAAATACTATTCCCATTTAAATTATTCCAACTTTTAAGATCTTCAAGCAAAACCCCATATTTACGAGCAATACTATATAATGTCTCACCAACAGATACTTTGTGGGATATAAATGTTTCACTACTTCGATTTTCGCTCTTTAATTGTAAAGATTTAGAACTTGGCAAATCTTCTTCAATAACTTTTGAAACATCTAAAATTGAATCCGCCTTTAAATTTATTGCCTTACTTCCATTAAGACGAACAAGATGCCTTGCAGTAACACCATAAATATATGCAATTTTCCCAAGAGTCTCTCCTCGCTTTACATAATGAAAATTGACATTTCCAGAAGTCCTTTTTAAATATAATTTTTGACCAATTATTAAGCTCTTATTTTCTAGAGAATTAAATCGTATAATATCCTCAATACTAATATCAAAATCCACAGAAAGCTTGGAGAGTGAATCACCCTTTTTAACTATATATGGCTTTAAAAAACTAGGCTCATCCAAATTCAACTTAGAACCAACTTTAAGAAGTTTAGAACTTAAATTATTCCAAGCAAGCAATTCTTTTTCCTTAATGCCATATTGTTTAGATATATCTTCAATAGTATCGCCGACTTTAACAACATGAATTTTGGCATCAAGCTTGCTTAACTTAGGCTTCCTATTATTCTTTTTAGTAATAATTTTGTTAACCTTAGAAGAATTTGGAATAACTAATATACGCCCAACTCTAATATGCTCAGACTTCAAATTATTTGCACTTTTAAGTTCTTTTATTGGAATTTTATATTTAAGAGAAATCGAATATAAAGTATCACCTTTAACAACTTCATGTTTAAAATCAGCATATAAACTAAAGTAACTTACTATCCATAAAACAATACTAAGTCCTTTAATCTTAAAAATAAAAGGCCTAGTATTTCTCCTTAATCCCAGTATTTTGAACAGTATAATCATAAATGATCCAATAATAATCATACTTTTTTAAAAAAAAGGTATATCGTTTGGCTACATAAAAATGACCATCTTCAAAATACACATCAGATACAACTTTTCCTGTAGAATCCGTATAAGTTGTTTCAATAATAGAAAATTTACTTGGAACTTTTGAAATAGCAGAATTACTATCATTCCATAGATAATCTTTATACTCTTCTAGCATATTATTAGAACCTGATTTAAGTTCTTGCTTATAAAGATATGATTTATTTTGATCACTTAAAATAAGACTCTCAATATCAATATATAAAAAGAATTTTTCTCTCTCCCCAAGCCGCAACGCTGAAAATAAATATTCAACAACTTTATCAGGGGATAAATTTTCTCTTTTCAAAATACTTTGAATTTCACGATTGGAAGATAAATTAGAAAAGTCAAATTTTCCTGCAACATCATCCATTTTAGGTTTTAAAAACAAAGTAATAACATTAGACTCTACACGCTTTTGTGGATCTGAGATATCTGGGAAAAACATACCTTTGACAAAATAAACTCCATCTTTATCAAATTGTACAAATTGATTTAAGCTCATCACTACAGAAAATCTCTCATTAGGTCTTAAACTAAGAGTTCTTACAGGAATCGCAACATTTTTTGCCCTATCCTTAACATATTCAAGAGACCTTTTAACTTTTATGTTAGTAGTATCTGTAACATCAAAATCAAAACCGAAAGTATTAACATCTCCTATTTCAAGAACAAGTAAATCATCAGACGAATTACTAAGCGAAACTTCAATAGAAACATTACTATTAACACGATAAATTGATTGATTAAAAAACTTTATCTTAAAATCAAGACCCTTATAATCTCTAGGAAAAAGCATAAAAGGAACAACCATAAGAGATATAACAAACAATAAATTCCTAAATTTCATAAACTCCTCAAAATCTAATTATATTATACATAACGAAACAGAACATATCCATTAATATATAATATTATACTAAACTACAGAAACAAAAAGGTAAAAAATGAATATAGAAAAAGAATTAACTGCCAGATTAAATGACAATCAAAATCTAAAAAAAATACAACAACTTATTGAAAAAAATCTACCCTTTACAATAGTAGGACATGAAGGATTTTTTAAAGCTTTCTTAATCAACAAAATAAAGGAATACAGCAGTAGTAATAAAATTATATTAATAGTTAAAAACGAAAGTATCTCAGATGAACTCAAAGATGATTTAATGCAAATTACAGATAACATATATGAACTTAACTATTTCAGTCCCCTTATATATAAAGACATCGGTTCAAAAAGTAAAGTCTTTATAAAACGAGTAAAATTTTTAATCAATTTTTATGAAAATAATCCTGGGATCTACATTGTTTCACTAAAATCTCTACTTAGCAAAATCCCTACAAAAGAAAATTTATTCAAAAACATTTATAAAATTCAGACAGATACGATAATAAACATAGAAAACCTTGAAAGTAAACTTATAAAACTAGGATATGAAAAAACAATGAGGGTTACATTACCTGGAGAATTTACAATAAAGAGTGAAATAATAGACATACACTCATTTAATAAAACAGAACCAATAAGAATTTCAGTGAAGGTTGATAAAATAAAAGAAATCAAATATTTTAATCCCTTAACTCAATTAAAAAAAGGAACTCCAATTTCCGAATTTGCTATAATTCCCAAAAAGGAAATCATTTGGAATAACGAAAACATAAATAAACTAAAACACCACTTAAAAGAAAATGAATATAAAAAATTATTTGAACAAATTGAAACAAAATATAATGCAAGAGCAGAAGAAATATTTTATCCTCTAATAGGAGACACATACCTAAGCCAAGAAATAAATGAAGATATACCTATTATAAATTTAGAAATACCAAATTTACAAGAAGAGATCAAAAAGATCTATAAAGAGTATGAAAAACTTTACAGCCAAGCAATAGAGTCTGGAAAAAAAACAATTGCACCAAAAGAAATTTTCATAAATTTGAGCGATTTAAAATTAAAAACTAACATTTTTATCGTGCAAACCCCTGCAAATATAAAAACAAAAGAACTAATAGAATTTAACATTGAAAGTGAGCGTAAATTTTTCTCAAACATCACACTTGCAAAAGAAGAAATACAAAACTGGCTAAACAATGGATTTAAAGTAATCATTGCAGCAGAATCTAATTCACAAAAAGAAAAATTAAAATATATCTTCAAAGATCTGACAAAAATCAAAATTGAAATCTTAAAAATATCAAGCTCACTTATAATAAACAAAGAAAAAATAGCCATTATCCTTGAATCAGATATCTTTAATAGAAGACAAAAAACAAATAAAGCTTTCGAATCATCAAAAACTAAAACTATTGATTCATTTATTGAAGTGGAAAAAAACAGTCATGTTGTTCACATAAACCATGGAATTGGAATATTTCGGCAGATAAAAAGAATTAAAACAAGTCTTCTTGAAAAAGATTACATTGAAATTGAATATGCAGATAACGAAAAATTATTTATTCCAATCGAACAAACACATCTTATTCAAAGGTATATTGGAAATGAAACTCAAAATATAAAATTAGATAAAATCAGTTCAAAAACCTGGGAAAAGAAAAAAGCTTATGCAAAGAAAAGAATCGATGCAATTGCCGATAAACTTGTTGAACTTTACGTGCAGAGAGAAAGTAGTAAGGGATTTCAATATCCTCAAGACAATGAATGGCAATTATTATTTGAATCAGAATTTCCATACGATGAAACTCCGGATCAATTAACAGCAATATCAGAAATCAAACAAGACATGATGAGTTTAAAAGTAATGGATAGACTTTTATGTGGCGATGTTGGATTTGGTAAAACTGAGGTCGCAATGAGGGCTGCATTCAAAGCTGTCATGGGCAAAAAACAGGTAGCAATACTCTCTCCAACAACAATTCTTACAGAACAACACTTTAATACATTTAAACAAAGATTTAAAAATTTTCCAATCAACATTGCAATGATGAGTAGATTTATAAAAAAATCAAAAGAAAGAGACATTATAAAAAAACTAGAAACAGGAGAAATTGACATAATAATTGGAACACATAAAATACTCTCTAAGAAAATAATATATAAAAACTTAGGACTCATTATAATCGATGAAGAACAAAGATTCGGGGTAAAAGAAAAAGAAAAACTAAAGGAAATAAAAATCTCTGTTGATTGTCTTGCCCTATCAGCAACTCCAATACCGAGATCCCTTCATATGTCATTAATCAAATTAAGAGACATTTCTGTCTTAAAAACTCCACCCCAAAACAGAATAAAAATAGAAACTTATGTAGAAGAATTTAGCGAGCTACTGATTAAACACGCAATAGAAAATGAACTTTCTCGAGATGGACAAGTTTTTTTTGTACATCACAATATTCAAGAACTAGATTTAATAAAAGCAATGCTAGAAAAAATGGTTCCTTATGCAAGAATTGCAACCATCCATGCAAGGCTTCAAGGTGACCAAATTGAAAATATTATGCATGATTTTATAAATAAATCATATCAGGTATTATTAGCAACTACAATCATTGAAAATGGAATAGATATTGAAAATGCAAATACAATAATAATTAACAATGCGAATAGATTCGGACTTGCACAATTATACCAGCTAAGGGGCAGAGTTGGCAGAAGTTCACAGAAAGCCTTCGCTTATTTCTTATATAAAGAAAATTCAAGCTTAAACGAAAGTGCCATTGAAAGACTAAGGGCAATATCTGAATTTTCAGAACTTGGAACAGGATTTCAAATTGCAATGAAAGATATGGAAATAAGAGGTGTTGGAAACTTACTTGGACGCGAACAACATGGAGAGATCGAATCTATTGGACTAGATTACTACTTAACAATGTTAAACAAAGCAATTGAAAAACGAATGGGAAAAAATTCTAAGGAAGACGAAATCACTATTGAAATCAATTACAATGGATTCATCCCCGATAGCTATATAAATAATGAACAAGATAAAATATCAATTTATAAAAAAATCTCAAAGGTTCAAAACAAGGAAGAGAACAACAAAATAAGGACTGAAATTTATGACCAATTTGGACCAATCCCAAAAGAACTTAACAACTTACTTATATTATCAGAACTCAAATTACTTGCAAAAAAACTCAATATTACCAGCCTTAAAGAAAAAAATGAGTTACTCGAAATCGAATATTTAAATACAAAGAGTATTCCTGCCGAAAAAATAATGCAAATCATAAAAGACAATCCTACTATACTGAAAATAAATCCAGAATATAAAAATTCCGTTTTCTTAAACCTAAAACATATTAAAAAATCAGAAAAAATAAACTGCATATATAAAAATTTGAATCTATTATTATAATAAGAGAATAAAAGATATGAAAATATTAACAATTAACACAGGAAGTTCCTCATTAAAATTTACACTCTATAAACATAAAAATACACAAATATTAGTATCTGGAACAATCGAAAAAATAAAAACAAAAAAATCAATAATTAAAATTAAGACCAAAAATGGCTTACTAGAAAAAACAGATAAACATATCAAATCACACAAAGAAGCATTAAAACAACTGATTAGAATATTAACAAACAAGAAATTAAAAATCATAGAAAATCCAGACGAAATTCAAGGCATAGGACACAGAATTGTACATGGAGGTCCAAGTTTTAAAAATTCAACGATACTTAACACAAATACCTTAAGCGAACTAAAAAAGATATCCAAGCTTGCACCTCTGCACAATCCAATTGCAATAAAAGTTATAGAAATAACTCTTAAAATATTTCCAAATGCAAAACAAGTTTTATGTTTTGACACATCATGGCACAAAACCATGAATGAAAATGCATTTTTATACGCCACACCATATTCTTGGTATAAAGACTATAATATCAGAAAATATGGATTTCACGGTTTATCATACTCATATATAACAAAAAGAGTTGCAACAATACTTAACAAACCTAAAGAAGATCTAAACTTAATAATACTACACCTAGGCAATGGTTCAAGCATCAATGCAGTTAAAAAAGGACTATCTTACGATACAAGCATGGGTCTTACCCCTCTTGAAGGACTTGTAATGGGCACAAGAAGTGGGGATATAGATCCTGCAATTATTCCTTTAATGAGCAAACTTTTAAATAAAACTCCAAAAAAAATCGAAGAAATTCTTAATAAGCAAAGTGGTATGCTTGGCATATCTCTTAAGTCAAATGATCTAAGAGACATTTGGGAAGGAGTAAAAAATAATGAATATAACTCTAAACTTGCAGTTGAAATAATGGCTTATAGAATAAAAAAATACATTGGATCTTACCTTGCAGTACTTGATTTCAATATTGATGCAATAATTTTCACAGCTGGCATTGGTGTTACAGATTATGGAATAAGAGAATTATCACTAAAAGGCTTTGAAAAAATTGGAATAGAAATTGATCCTCAAAAGAATAATTTAGCAAGAGACAAACATACAGAATCTGATATCTCAAGTGAAAAAAGTAAGACAAAAATACTTGTAATACCAACAAATGAAGAATTAACCATACTTGAAGATACCTACAATTTAATTACAAAGCCTTCATAAAGTTTAAAACAAAGATATAAGATTCAATCTTCAGAATATTTAACAAATAAATAATAAAAAAAGTTTAAAAATTAATTATAAAATGATCTTATCTCTAAAAATAGACTTACCAAATCAATCAAAATATTTTAGGAGTGTAAATCATATTAAAGTAAAACTTGCTTCTTGACATCTTCAAGGACCCTTTCTCCCTTAACAATCTTAAGCAAAGTAAAAGCAAATTCTAAAGCTGTACCAACACCTTTAGAAGTAATAAAATTATTACTAATAACAACATCTTCATCCACAAATTCGCCATCAGTAATATCATTTTCAAATCCAGGATAACACGTAAATTTATTTGCACCTAAGAGTCCCTTTGCAGAAAGCACAATTGCTGGAGATGCACAAATGGCTGCAATTAACTTGCCTTGTAAGTTCATATTTCTTAAAATCTTATCTAAATCTTTAGATTCAAAAAGATTGACAGCACCAGGCATTCCTCCAGGAAGTATTATTAAATCAAAATGGTCCTCACTATAATCTGATATTTTTTCATCAGCATAAAAAGTAAAACCTCTAGAACTTGAAACAACCTTATCATCACTCAAACTGATAACCTTTAGATCAACACCACCTCGTTTTAAAATATCCATAGGAATTATAGCTTCAATTTCTTCAAAACCATTCGCAAGCACAATTGCCACTCTCATAATAAAAACTCCTTAATGCTGATGGAGGGACTTGAACCCACGACAACTCGGATATGAGCCGAGTGCTCTAACCAACTGAGCTACATCAGCTTGTAGCCATTAAAGTGTATAAATTCAAAGATATTTTGTCAATATAAAATCATACTCTTAAAATACACACTCATTTCATTAAAATGATTACAACCAATATACTAAGAAATTCAACTTACAGGATAAGTACTTGGTATTTCTTTTAAAAGAAAAATAAAATTATTACTGACAATAAATTACATCTCCTAATATGAATGAAAATAAAAATTTTACAACTTAAATTATGTTCATTTATTGAAGTAGGTTTAAAAACAATAGAAAATCTGGAATGAGTAATTTTAAAACAATATGATATACTTATGAATCGAAAAAAACAAAAGATTGGTATGGTTTAAATGAAAAAAATTGTTTGTATAGCTATCTTTTTTATCCATAATAATTGTTTCGCCTACAACTTTTGGACTACAGAAGATAAAGAAAAATTAATAGATAACATAGTAAGTCAAATGGATGATAAAGAATTATTGGGCCAAATGTTCATGATAAGTTACCCGAAAGAACAAATAACAAAATTTGTACTAAACTTCATAAAAGAGAAAAACTTAGGGGGAATTAAAATCTTTGGATGGAATGCCAAAAACTTACACACGCTAATAGAAAGTATAAATAAAGCACAATCGATGTCCCAAAACAATAGATTTAAAATACCTTTATTTATAGCAACGGATCAAGAAGGTGGATGGACACAACATATAAAACTCAAAACATCAAAAACAATAGGAAATCTTGGAATCACAGCTACTCTATCACCAAATGATTCCTACCTTACAGGATATCACATAGCAAATGAGCTAAGACAACTTGGAATCAATCTAAATTTTGCACCTATAACAGACATTTACAGCAATGAGGAAAATTTTACAATAGGACCAAGGACATATTCAAATAATCCACAAATCGTTTCTCTTTTTGCTCTAGCTTTTTATAAAGGACAAAAACAAGCAGGAATAATTTCAACAGCAAAACACTTCCCCGGACATGGGAATACTATTGTTGATTCTCACATAAAAATGCCAATAATAAACTCAAATTTAAAAGAAATGCAATCAAATGAATTATTGCCATATAAAATATTAATACAAGAAAATATTCCAATGATTATGAGCGGACATCTAGCATACCCAATGCTTACAAATGGCAAAGAAATACCCGCATCATCTTCAATTAAAATCATAAAGGAACTACTTAGAAAAAAGTTGAAATATGATAATTTAATAATAACAGATGATTTATTAATGAATGCAGTAAGATATAACAATGAAAGCATTTATGACACAATTGAAAGAATTATTAGAACTGAAACTGATATTTTATTAATATCACTAAACGAAAATATACAAAACAATGCATACAATAAACTATTAAGCCTCATGCAAAAAGATAGTGAAATAAGAGAAAATATCATTAAATCTAACAAGAGAATACTTAGAATAAAGTTAGAATACTTAAAAGAAAGAAAAAATGAAACTGAAATTTATTCAAATCATAAAAAAGTTCAAGCAATACCTACTAAAGAAGCTAAAAATTTTTTTGAACAAAGTACATTAAGAGGGATAACTAAAATAAAGTTATCAAAACAAGTATCAAAGCATAAAAAAACACTTTTAATATCACCTTATAACACAATGATTAAAGAAGGGAAAAAAATATTTCAAAACAGTTCCGGTTATTACTATGATTATTATCCCTTAAACAACATGAACCCCACAAAACTGAAAGAGATAAAAAAGCTAATTGAAAAACACGAACAAGTTATATTTAATCTCTCAACACCCGCTAGTCAACAATACATAGAAAACTTAAAAGAATATAAAGACAAAATAAGTATAATTGTATCACTTACACCCCAATATATTAAAAACCTAGACTGGATACAAAACATAGTAATAGTATACGGAACAACAATACTGTCTTTTAAATCTGGATTCCTCACTTTAACAGAGGATTTTAATCCAAAAGGAAAAAGCCCCTTAATAAACTTTAAGCCTTAATAGCATCCTTGATGTATGAGATTATTTGACTCTCTAAAAGATTTAAAGAACTATTTTTAATCTTAAATCCACTAGCATGTTTATGTCCCCCTCCCCCAAAATACTTTGCAAGCTCACCCACATCAAAATATTCTCTAGAACGAAGCCCCACCAAAATAGAACCATCTTCCGTCTCTTTTAAAATAATTAATATTTCATTATTCTCAACATTAGAAAGAAGCGCATAAAAAAGTTCATTAACGCCACTAACATTATTATCCTTCTTAGAATTGAAAGGCAAAATAGTAAGCAATACTTTTCCATCGAAATAAGCTTTAAGATTGTTTAACATCACACTAAGCATATCTATTGAAGTTAAACTCTTAACAGATTCAATATAATTATAAACATCCTTAAGACTTAAACCTTTAGAGACAAGTCTAGCTACCATTTCAAAAGGCTCAGGATCACTTCTTGAAATAAATCTAAAAAACCCTGTATCTGTGCAAAATCCAACCAAAATATACCATGCTTCCTCTTTAGTAACCTCATACCCAAATTTCCTAATTAATTTCTCAATCAAAAAAGTAGTTGAAGGAGCAAAAGAATCAATATACCCAGGAACATCCAACTTATCACCCGATGCATGATGATCAATAACAAGAATAGGCATATCTTTTACATAAAAACCAAACTCATCTCCAATTCGATCAAATATGGAGCAATCCAAAATAATAACAGCATAATCTGAAGAATCAATATCTGGCCATTTAGATAAAAACTTATCTTTAAAAGGAATTATTTCCTTTCTCACAAAAGGACCTTCATTTAACATAATGACTCTTTTACCTATTCTAGACAAAAAAGAAGCTAAAGCTAAAGACGAGCCAATACAATCAAAATCAGGATCCTTATGACCAATAATAATAAAATTATTATATTTTTTAATAAATTCAATAACATCTATCATAAAAAAATATTAACAAACCTTTCACATACATCAACAATTACATCTTATAATTAAACATTTTACAATATTTTTATAGAAAATTATAATCATTGTGCTATAATTGACAATATCATCAACTAAGAGGCATTAAATGAAAGATAATGAACAAAATGCAATTGTAAAAGCATTTCAATTGGCAGAAACTGCAAGAAATAATGCATATTCACCATATTCAAAATTTAAAGTGGGAGCTTGTATTAAAACTAAAGACAATTTATTTTTTCAAGGTTCAAATGTTGAAAATGCAAGTTTTGGAGCAACTCGTTGTGCAGAGCAAGCCGCAATAATGAACATGATATCATCTGTTGGTATACAAAAAATAGATTTTATGTTGATCACAACAACTCCAGCAAGTGTACCATGTGCAATATGTCGTCAAGTAATGTCAGAATTTTTCGAAGAAAATACTAAAATATTAATGACAGATCCTAACCAATTTAACGCCACTAAAACAATCTCACAAACTTATACACTTAAAGATTTACTTAAAATTCCATTCAACAAAGAAGAGTTATCAAGAATATTTAAGGCAAATCAAGAAACATAAATTAAAAATTTGTGTAAAGAAAAAATTTAAGTATTAATCTAAAATACCAAGAGAAACAATAGCCCTAGCAAACTCACTCAATGTGTCATCCTTAAGAGTGCATGCTGAAGAATCAAACACTTCTAATATAAGCTTTTTCTCATCAATGCTAAATTCATAATCCAAAACCTCCAATGACAAAAAGTTAATAATTGGAATAAATTTATCAATAAAAGCGTATATTCCCTCATCAAAGTCAAAATTCTCATAATAATAGTCGAATACACTCTTTAAAGCTTTTTCATCAAATATTTTAAAAAAATTATAAAAAACATGTTCAACATTTTTCACATTATTTATCAGAACTTCTTCTTTAGAAATAGCTCTTTTACATCTTTTAACAAAAAATTGAGATTGTAACATAAACATCCCTCCCACCTCATTTAGGATATTAACAAAATTAATTGAACATTAAAAAAAATAATGTTATCTTTACACATAATAGGATTATGCAATAAAAAAAAGGGAAAGTGCAAATATGATCAAGATAATCAACAATAAAAACATCAATAAATGCACTAACTTAAAACTTGCAAGCTTAAAAAAAGATGAAATTTATATAATTTACACAGAAAATAATGTTGAAATGGTTTCATACCTGAAAGCCAAAATACAAAATAAAGAGATTAAAATTAATAATTTCTATATTGATCCAAATTTTAAAGCAGAGGGAATAGAAAGAGTACTCATTCATAACCTAATTTATTATGGTAAAAAAAATAAACTACAAAAAATCTTATGCAAAATTAATGACATAAAAGAAGAACTTAAAAACCTAGGATTTGAAAATAACAATAATATATACGAAAAAGACTTAACTTATGAAACAAAAAAAAATACACTTATAATAAGAATAGGACTTATCTCAGTATTAGCAGAAGTAGCATCAATAACATCTAAACTTACTGTTGGAATTCTTTTTAACTCGTTTGCACTCATCGCAGATGCACTTCACGTTACATCCGATTTTATCCTATCTACAATTACTTATTTTAGTTTAAAAATTACAAATCGGCCTGAAACAATTTATTATCCTTATGGATATAAAAAAATGGAAAACCTGATAGCATTTATCATAGGATTAATCATCATAATCTCAGGATTTACAATGTTTTTAGGCACAACAGGATTGAACAAATTAATGAACTTCAGAAATGAATCTGGATTACATATTCATAATCATGGCTATGATCACCAGGAGTATGATCATTATCACGAGGATAAAAAAAATATATTAGAAATATTTTCAAATAATTCTTTAAAAAAAAGCATTTGGATACCATTAATACCCTTTATATTTTTCTTAGTCAAGATAATCGAATATTTGGTAAAATTCCAAATCGGCAAAAGGTATAACAACTATTTGCTTTTAGCATTATCATCATCTGATAAGAATTGCATATTCTCTCATGGAGGAACTACACTAAGCTTATTACTTGCAAATTATGTATGGACAGGATTTGATAAAATAATATCTATATGTATTAGTTTTATAATGATCAAAGAAGGACTACACGTAATCATAAACAATGCTAATAAACTCCTTTCAAAACAAGACATAGACTTAAAAAGAAAAATAAAAAACACATTAAAAAATATTAATGTAAATTTCAAAGAACTCAACCTTTTTCATCAAGGAAATGACTTAAGTCTCCATGTCAAATTAGATTTAAGCTATGAAAATGACTTAAAAAGTTTGATACAAAAAAAAGAAAAAATAAAATACACCATAAAAAAATACCATAAAGAAATATGTGAAATATACATATTAATATAACTAAATAAAATTAATTGACACATTAAATACAATTGTGTTACAATGCACTGAGAGACGCAGGGTAGAGCAGCTTGGTAGCTCGTCGGGCTCATAACCCGAAGGTCGTAGGTTCGAATCCTGCCCCTGCTATTTAAAGATGCGAGGAGTAAATGAATAGAAAAAACATAGCTAAAGGAAAATTGGTAAGACGATTTGGTGTGAATATCTTCGAACAACCTAAATATGATAAATTGCTTAAAAAGAAACCTAATGCACCTGGAATGCACGGACGATCTAGGAGAGCTAAAATCACAGAATATGGAAAGCAACTAATAGAAAAACAAAAGGTAAAATTCACTTATGGTGTAAGTGAAAGACAACTTACTAATATTTTCAAAGAATCAAGGAGACAGCATGGAGTTACAGGGGATAATCTTTTAGCATTACTTGAGAGAAGAATTGACAATGTTGTATACAGAGCTGGATTTGCTATTTCAAGAGCTCACGCAAGGCAAATAGTTTCACATGGAATTATTATGCTCAATGGAAGAAGAGTTACAATTCCATCCATTACTCTAAGAGCAAACGATATGATACAAGTAAAAGAAAAAGATAGACTAAAAAAATTAGTTAGATCCAACATAGAAAAAACATCAACTCTTAGAAAATTACCAACTTGGATAGAAGTAAATGCCGATGATTTAAATGTAAAAATAACTCGACCACCATCAAGAGACGAAATACCTACCCTTGCAAATGAACAAATGATTGTCGAATACTATTCCAAAAGAGCATAAATCAATAAGATTAGCATGGCTAATAACCATGCTACTTACTTTTCTTTTTCTTCTTAGTAAAATTTTTCCCAAAATTGCCATTTACAAAAGATGAAAAATTATTGTTAATTCTATTTTTAACAGAACCTTGAGAATTAAATGATACCCTACTACCTGAGGGTTTTCTAACTCCATCCTTCATATCTCCTCCTTAATAAATTCTAACATATAAAGCTCTAAATAATATTTAAATAGTTAAACACCTCTCCCAAATTAGACACATACTTAACATCAATATTGTCCCTAATATCTTCTGGAAGCTTAACATAATCTTTCTCATTATCCTTTGGAATAATAATTTTATTTATACCATTCCTATAAGCTGCAAGCACCTTCTCCTTAATACCTCCCACAGGAAGAATTGAACCTTTAAGAGTAACCTCTCCTGTCATAGCAAGGTCTAGAGGCACTCTCTTATCAGATAGCACAGAAGCTATGGCTGTTGCGATAGTAATTCCAGCAGAAGGCCCATCTTTTGGTGTAGCTCCTTCCGGAAAATGAAGATGAATTTCAGGAATTTCATTTATATCAAAATTAAGCTCAGAAGAATAAGTTTTTACAACAGAATAAGCCAATTGTGCACTTTCTTTCATAACACTCCCAAGACTACCTGTTAAAATAATATCGCCTTTCTTATCAAACTTAATAGCTTCAACAGGAAGTACAGCCCCCCCATAACTTGTCCAAGCAAGACCATAAACAAATCCAGAAGAGTCAATTCTAATTAAATTAAACTTATATTCACAATTCACATAAAAATGAAAATTATTCATATTAATTATTTTGTAAATACCAGGAATATCAGGATCATGAGTAAAGAGTAAATTATTGCCATGCATTAAGGAACTTGGAAAATAAAAATTTCCTTTAATTATGTCCTCCCTTGAGTAAACATAAAGTAATTCTCTTACAACCATTCTAAACAAATTAGTCAAAACTCTCTTTAAATTCCTAACTCCAGACTCCATAGTACAGTTCCTGATTATATGTAAAACAACATCATCTTCTATTTTTATATAGACATTATTTAAACAACTATCTTTAATTATATTTGGTATTAAAAAATTTTTTGCAATTTCTAATTTTTCAACACAAGAATACCCTTCTATCTTAATGATCTCCATTCTGTCAAGAAGAGGTCTAGAAACCTCATGAAGAGAATTGGCTGTTGCTACAAACAACACATTAGAGAGATCATAAGGAATTTCTAAATAATGATCAACAAATCTAGAATTTTGTTCAGAATCTAAAACTTCTAAAAGTGCTGCTTCCGGATTTCCCTTATAAGTACTGTTAATCTTATCTATTTCGTCAAGAAGAATTACGGGATTAGATTTTCCAGCCACTTTGATTGCATTAATAAAAACTCCCGGCAGAGCTCCAACATAAGACCTTCGATGACCTCTAATTTCTGTTTCATCTCTTAACCCACCAAGGGAAATTTTTGTAAATTCCCTAGAAAGAGACTTAGCAATAGATAAAGCAACAGAAGTTTTTCCGGTACCGGGTGGACCCACAAGACACAAGATAGGCGCTTGAACTTTAGAATTAATATGATAGACAGATAAAAAATTCATTATTTTTTCTTTAGTTTCATACATACCATAATGAGAATTTCTTAAAATAAGTTCAATCTCTCTTAAAGAATTTTTCATCACAGTATTTTCATCCCAAGGTAGGTCAAGTAACAATTCAACATAGTTCCTAACAATATTAGCATCTGGCGAATTAGTATTCACACGAGTCAATCTGGATATTTCCTTTTCAATTCTAGATTTAATATTTTCAGGAATATTTTTAGAGTTTAATCTTTCAAGATAATCAGTCTCATCTCTCCCTAATCTTTTCTGAATTTCCTTAATTTGCTCATTTAAAAAATATTCTTTTTGACCCTTATCAAGTTTAGTCTTAACCTTAGCCTTAATATCTTTCTTAAGAATTAAAAGCTCAGTCTCAATATTTAGATTTATGATCAATTTTTCTATTCTAAGCTTAACATCTAGTTCTTGTAAAAGTTCTACTTTAACTTTATATTCCAAATTCACATTAGAGGCTATAACATCAACAAGCTTAGCTGGACTATCAAAAAAATCGTTACTCTCATCATTGTCTAGTTTTTTAACGGGCAAATAAGATCTATAAGTATCATACGCTTCTCTTAAGAATTTAGAATAAGTAAAAAGCTCATTATTAAATTCACATTTATCAGATATAAAATCAACCTTTGCTCTAAAGTAATTATTCTTTTTTACAATGCTTTTGATAATAACTCTATCCTGAAAGGTTACTAAAATTTTTATCAAAATTTCAGTAACCTTTACAACTTGAATAATCTTTGCATAAATACCAATAGAATATAAATTTTCTAAACTAATTTTGCTACTATTATCCGAGTTAAGATCATTAACACAAAAAAATAAGATCAATCTACCCTCTAACATAGACTGATATATTGCATTAATCGAAATACTATCATCACAATTAACCCATAAAGTTACATTTGGGAAAAAAACATTCTGCCTTAAAACAATAACTGGAAGATCGTCTTTTTTAGAACTAATTAGATTGAGAATTGATTTCATAAAGTTCTTTTGCCCAAGGCTTATTAGCATGCCTCCCTGTCAAAATCAAGGGCTCAATATTGCTACTTAAAACAGACTCTTTAGTAACAATAACTTTTTTAATTTGCTTAGTTGAAGGTATTTCAAACATTACATCTTTAAGCAATTCTTCTAAAATAGAACGTAAACCTCTAGCACCTGTATTTTTAAGCATGGCCTCTTCTGCAATTGCATCAAGCGCATCTCTTTCAAATAATAGATCAACATTATCCATCTTAAACATATGACAATATTGTTTCACGATAGAATTTTCAGGTTCAATTAATATTTTAATCAGGTCTTCCTTTTCTAACTTTTCAAGATAAGAATGTACAGGAAGCCTACCTACAAACTCCGGTATGAGTCCAAATTTAACCAAATCTTCCATTTCCAAGTATTTTAAAGAATTAATCTCTCCAGAATCTTTTCTACCAGCAGATGAAAATCCAATAGAACTTTTATTAATTCTTTTTTTAATAATATTTTCAAGTCCTACAAAAGCCCCACCACATATAAATAGTATGTTCTGCGTATTGATTTCAATAGTACACTCATAAGGATGCTTTCTCCCACCTTTTGGCGGTACATTTGCAATAGTGCCTTCAATTATTTTTAATAAAGATTGTTGAACACCTTCTCCAGATACATCCCTTGTAATTGAAACATTTTCACCTTTTTTTGCAATCTTATCTATTTCATCTATGTAAATGATACCCCTTTCTGCAAAACTTACATCTCCATCAGCAGCATGAATTAGCTTAAGTAAAATATTCTCAACATCTTCTCCCACATATCCAGCCTCAGTAAGAGTTGTAGCATCCGCCATTGCGAATGGAACATTCATCTCAGCTGCTAACTTTTTTGCAAGCAAAGTTTTACCACTTCCAGTAGGACCTACAAGCAATATATTAGATTTTTCAAGTTCAACCCCATTATCTCTCTTATTCCCTTTAAATATCCTCTTATAGTGATTATAAACAGCAACGGACAATACTTTTTTTGCATCTTCTTGTCCAATAATATATTTATCTAAATGACTTTTAAGTTGTTTAGGAGTTGGAAGACCCCTTGAAGATTTAGGCCTTACAGGCTTTTCTGTTTCTTCTTTAAAAAGATTATGACATATTTTAGAACATTCAAAACAAATAGCAACAGATTTTGCTGAAATAATTCGCCCTTCAGCCTCAGCTTTAGTACGCCCACAAAAAGAACACCCTTCAATTTTTTGACTTTTGCTTCTTGCCATATCAAATCTCACCCACAATAAAACTAATTTCTTACCAAGATACCATCAATAATTCCATAATCAAGAGCATCTTTTGGTGTCATAAAATAATCCCGCTCAATATCAAGAGATAATTTTTCCTTAGATACTCCTATCTTATCAGACATAATATCTATTATTAATCTCTTAAGCCTTATAATTTCATTCGCTTGTATACTAATATCACTGGCTTGACCACCTATTCCACCCCAAGGTTGATGAATCATTATTCTTGAATACGATAATGACTCTCGTTTGCCTATAGCACCTCCTGCAAGCAAAAATGCAGCCATTGAAGCTGCTTGACCAATGCAGATCGTTCTTACATCTGGTTTGATATACTGCATAGTATCATAGATTGCAAGTCCTGCGGTAATACTACCTCCAGGGGAATTTATATAAACATAAATATCCTTTTTAGAATCTTCAGACTCTAAGAAAAGAAGTTGAGCAATGACTGTGTCTGCCCTTACATCATTAATTTCACCACTCAAAAAAATTATTCTATCCCTTAACAATCTTGAATATATATCAAAAACACGCTCATAATTTCCAGTATGCTCCACAACAGTAGGAACTAAATTATGCATATATTCTCTTATCATTATTCACCTGTTTTATAATTAATAAAATCTCTAAAGGCAACTTTTTTAGGATTAATTTCCTTTACATTTTTTAAAATTTTATCTTTAACCTTTTGTCTTTTAATTTCATCTTTTAAAATTTCAAGCAAATTCTTCTCTTGATAAAATTTCTTAATATCTGCAAGTTTCATCTTCGCATCTTCAGCCTGCTTAACAAGCTCATCCTCTAAATCAGAATCTGTAACCTCTGTCAAATCATTATCTACTATTTTTTGGAAAATCAACTTAGACTTTAATTTCTTAAGTACATTCTCCTTAAAAACATCATTAATACCTTCTAAACCTGTAGAAGAATTGCTTAATTGCTCAAGATTAATCTTATTTTGATGTGAAAATTCGTTTAAAACATTTTTAAATTCAGCCTCAAACATAGAAGATGGAATCTCTATGTTTAGCTTCTCTGCAATATCAGATAACAATTTTGAAAGTTTAAGAGACTCACTTCTTTCTTTAACAAGCCTTAACATATTCTCTCTTATATGCTCTTTAAGATCCTCTAATGTATTAAAACTATCCTTAATATCCTTTGCAAAATCATCATCAAGCTTAGGAATATCACGCCTCTTTATATCCTTAAGAGAGATCTTTAATCTCTTAAAAGAATTAGCAAGTTCACTAAATTTATAATCCATACCATAATTTTTCTCTACTATTTTTTCTTCATCCTTTTTCATCCCAATAATATCATTATCAAATCCATAATAATTATTAGACTCACCAACAGTAAAAACAAAATCTTGCCTTTTAGTTGTTAAAATCTCACTTAAGGAATCATCAAGCTCCACAAAATCTACCCTAACAATACTGCCTGACTTAACATCACCACTATCCTCAACAACAATTGCATTTTCAAGTTGTAACAATTTAAGCTCTTCCTCCACATCAGAATCAGATACAAAAACTTCTGGAATTTCTACCTCAACATTAGATATATCAGGTAGCTCAAATTCAGGATAAGCCTCATAGACAACAGTAAATTCAAAATCTTTACTGAAATCTATCTCTAATTTCTCATCTAATATTTTAGGAACAGCATAACCTAATGGTTTATAAGTTGCACTTTTAAAAAATTCTTCTAAGGACTTATGAATAAGCTTCTCTATAGTGAGAGCTCTTATATTATCAGAATATTTGCCTTCAATAATACTAAAAGGAACTTTTCCTATACGAAAACCTTTAACCTTAAGACGAGAAGAATAATCTTGTAAAATCTCGTTGTATTTACTTTTAACAAATTTTTTTGAAATTCTAATAACAGCCTCAACCTTAGAACCGGGAATCAATTTTACATCATTATTCAATATCACACTATTCCTCTAATTAAAATGCATTAATACTAATAATTGCTAAATTCAAGCGAAAGACGGGATTTGAACCCGCGACTTCCACCTTGGCAAGGTGGCACTCTACCCCTGAGTTACTTTCGCATTTCTTGCAGAAGGTGGGACTCGAACCCACATGCCTAGGGCACTAGATCCTAAGTCTAGCGTGTCTGCCAGTTCCACCACTCCTGCATACCTTAGGTAGTATACAAAACTTAAAAAGCTTTTTCAAGTATAAAACTAACGTTTTACACCCAGCAGGATTCGAACCTGCAACCTTTGGATTCGAAGTCCATTACTCTATCCAATTGAGCTATGGGTGCAGCTTAATCAAAATCAAAGGTGGCTGACGGGACTTGAACCCGCGCTACCCGGAACCACAATCCGGTGCTCTAACCAACTGAGCTACAACCACCACTTATACTCAATTACATGTAAACTTATTTTATAAATATTCAAATAGTAAGTCAACTGAAATATATACTCAAAATCAAGCAAGATAAAAATACAAAATTTTATAAAGTCTCTAAACTTTTCTTCAAAAAATTATAAACTCTAATAGTTGAAGCAATATCAACCTGCTCTCTTGGTGTATGGGGAGCATTGATCCAAGGTCCAATTGTAACTGAATCTATTCCTCCAAATTTTGCAGATATTATTCCAGTCTCAAGACCAGCATGAATAACTACGGTTTTAGCCTCTTCCAAATACATATTTTTATACACATTCTTAAGATGGTTTAAAAGTTTACTATTCTCAGCTGGCTTCCAAGAAGAATAATCATAAACTATTTTAAAATTAGCACCTGAGAGACTACTAATAGCCTTTAAATGATTAAAAACATATTCCTTCTCAATATCCAACAAAGATCTTATTGTAAATACAAACTGATACTCATTACCAACCTTTAAAAGACTAGCAAAATTTAGAGACGTTCTAATAAGTTTTTCACCATAATTTTCAACTTTTTGGACTCCATGCAAAAATGCCATACCCATATTTAAAAGCTTATCTTGATCCATATCATCCAAAACATCACCAGAAAAATTTACTCTTCTTAAAATAATTTCAAAATCAGAATCAAAAGTATACATCTCTTGCATATGACGCTTAAACGATTTTAATTCTTTCTCTAATAAAACATAATGTTCAGCTTCAATTAATATTAATGCCTTTGCCTCTCTAGGAATTGCATTACTCTTATCCCCACCGGATATATACCCAATTTCAAATTCCATATTTGCCCTAAGTGTACTCAAAGCAAAAAACATCAATTTCAAAGAATTTGCTAAATCAATATGAATATCAGCACCAGAATGGCCTCCCTTAAGACCTGTAAACAAAATTTCAATACCTGTTTTTTTTCTATTTTGTCTATATTGTGGCTCAAAGTTAATATGAACAAGTCGAGAACCAGCACAACCAACTAAAAAATAACCCTCTTCTTCTCCATCAAGGTTAATTAACATCTTCCCACTACATAAATTAGGATCAAGTCCAATAGCACCTATTAACCCTATTTCTTCATCAACAGTAAAGAGAAGTTCCAAGGCAGGATGTTTAAAAGTCGAAGACTCACTCATAATGGCAAGCATCATAGCAACCCCAATCCCATCATCAGCACCAAGAGTAGTGCCTGATGCAACAAAATATCCATTATCTTCAATGATGTTAATAGGATCTTTTTCAAAATCATGCACAACAGATTCATTTTTTTCACAAACCATATCTGTATGAGCTTGCAAAATAATAGGAAACATATTGCTACAGCCATTAGCCTTAATCTCAACTACAATATTACCAATACTATCTTCCTTAAAAGAATATCCAAATTTTCTAGCTTCTTCTTTAATAAAATTACTAATGCCCTTTAAATTTTGTGAACATCTAGGAATTTGAGATATTGCCCTAAAATAACGAATTACAACATTTTCCATCTTGCTCTCCTAATAAAACCAAATTTACAATTAATAATTAAATATATTGATTATATGCTACCCATAACATATCTCAAAAAATTAATCTCTAATAAACTAAGAATTAATATAAAACATACATTCTCTTAAAATTTTAACTCTATATAGGAAAACCACTTAACAGCTCTGGCTTTTCTACGCCTAACACTTGAAACAGTTAAAAAATCTTATCAACAACAATAACAGTCTCATACTGAAACTCATGAAATCATTTGCTAAATTAATTTAAGTAAAGATTAAAAAATCTTAGCACCATCTGGATATTCCACAACAACCTTAAAATTTTCAGGAAAAACAAAAATCTTTCTGGATTTAGACTGATCAAAATCTTGTGCTACAACTGGAATACCATATTTGGTTAACGAATTAACGGCAAACTCTGAATTCTCAACACCAACTCTTATTGTCCCTTTGGCCATAAAATTAGCACCTCCAAAAAGTTTAGCCTTAAGATTACTTTTTGATGCACCATTCTCTATCATAGCATCAATTAACATAGGAATAGCATAAACTCCATATCTACCTTTCTGTAAAACATCCACCACTGAATCAGATTTCACTAGCACATAATGATTCACTCCTATAAGCCTACGAACCCCATCATAAAGCACAACAGACACACAAGAACCAAGTATTGTAGAAATAACTCTATCATTTGAAACAAAAGCTTCACCTGGCACTATTATTGTAACATCTCTTTTCAATTTAAAATTAAAATGATTTAACATAAAACCAATTACTCTCTTAAAAAACTTTTATAAAACACCTATAAATACTATCAAAATTTCTAATTCTCAAGCGTAACTAAATAAACAAGTTTAGCACCTCTAGCTTAAAATATACAAAAATCAATTTTCCCACTACTTCATCATTTCTAAGTGAAGCAACTAACGCCTCTATACCAAACCTAACTTATCAAAGTGTATCTCTTTCAAAAGACATATTCAAAAACTCTTTTTTAAAAAAATACCGAACATACCTCATTATAGATCTTTTCTTTTAATTTTACCAATGAAAGAAAATTGAGCATAGTTACCAAATCCATATTCAAATAATTTTTGTGCAATTAAGGCACGCTTCCTCTCTCCAACATTGTCAACTCCCTTATTAACTCCCAAGACAACTGCTATTAATCTTATATCATCTTTTTTGGCTGTAGCAACTAAATTTAAACCAGATGTTTTAATATAACCAGTCTTTAATCCATCAGCATAAGGATAATTAAATATTAAAACATTTTTATTCTTTTGTTTGAAATTTAACATCTTTAAAGAAGAAGTATTACCCAAATTTTCAGACCTTGGATAAATAAAATCTTTAAGAGAATGTATATCAAGTATAAATTCAAATTCTTCTATATAGGTTCTTGCAAACAATGCCATTTCTAACGCCGTAATCTTATTATCACTGCTATAACCCGATGTATCAACAAAACTCATATTTATAAGTCCCAAGTTTAAAACATTAATATTCATTAAATCAACAAAATCACTTAAATTTTTCCCAACTATAAATTCAGCAATTGCAATAGCGGCATCATTACCTGAGGAAATTATAAGACCCTTAAGCAATTCCTCAAAATTCACTTTGTGACCCTCTTCTAAAAACATCAAGGAAGAATCTAAAGGCAAATTATAATAAGATGCAGCACTGCTAATAGGAACAGTGGTCTTTAAATCTATATTTTTTTTCCTTGCCTCAACTAAAGCAGTATAAATAGTGACGAGTTTAGTAAGCGATGCTGGTGGAAAAACTAAACCTGGATTTTTGGAATAAAGAATACATTTGGTATCATAATCAATTAAAACAACTGACTTAGCATCTTCCGTTACTTTTTTGATTTCAAGTAAATCAATTGAAAAAAGTTCACCAAATACACTTGATAAAATTAAAATGTTTAGAATAACAGGGATAATTTTCATAAAGTAACATTATATCATATATTATTGCATAAGAATTTGTTATAAAATTAAATGGTAAATCTAAAAAGGAGCACACATCTTATTATGAATTTTTATGATTTCATTAAAGCCCTGGTACCAATAACACTTATAATCATTGGACTTGGGATAATAAAAAAACCAGCATATTATGTGATACCAATATGCTTAATAGTTACCATTGCAATAACCTTATTTGATAAGAATTTAGGAATAATCAATACAAGTCTTGCAATATTTGAGGGAACAATAATGGGAATATGGCCAATAGTTATTGTAATTATAGCTGCTATTTTCACATATAAAATGGCTGAAAGTCAAAATGATATGAAAATTATAAAAGCCATGTTATCAAACGTATCCTCTGATAAACGAATAATAGTTTTGCTTGTAGTATGGGGATTTGGTAACTTCTTAGAAGGAGTTGCAGGATACGGAACCGCAGTAGCCATTCCCGTATCAATACTAATGGCAATGGGATTTGAACCATTCTTTGCCTGTCTTATATGTCTAATCATGGATACATCCTCAACTGCCTATGGTTCAGTAGGAATCCCTATAATATCTCTCTCCCAAGCAACAGGATTAGATGTTAATATGTTATCATATGATGTCTCTTTACAACTCATCCTGCCAACTCTTATTATACCATTTGTACTAGTTATGCTTGTAGGAGGCGGAATTAAAGGTCTTAAGGGAGGAATGTTTATCCTCACACTCCTCTCAGGAGCATCAATAGCAATATCTCAAGTTTATGTTTCAAAAACCTTAGGCCCAGAACTTCCAGCAATACTTGGAAGCATACCCGCAATGGCAATAACAATAATTTATGCAAAGCTTTTTGCAAACAAAGATACAATTAATAACAATATAAAAGTATCAGCAATGCAAGGATTCCTTGCATGTTTGCCCTATATTTTAATAGTTTCACTCATAATAATTGTCTCACCACTTTTCTATGGAATAAATAAATATCTATCAAACTTTAAAACCACTCTTTCAATTTATCCAGGAGCAAATCCACTACAATTTAAATGGCTAACCTCACCAGGACCATTAATTATTCTTGCAACAGTAGTATCTTACTCAATCAGAGGGGTCCCTATAATTGAACAATTAAAAACATTCGTACTTACAATAAAAAAAATGGCATTATCTTCTTTTGTAATTATCTGCATAGTATCAATATCAAGATTAATGACACATAGCGGCATGATAAAAGACCTTGCGGATGGCATATCAACATTAACAGGCACATTATACCCATTATTTAGCCCATTAATTGGGGCTCTGGGCACTTTCCTTACAGGAAGCGATACCGTTTCAAATGTTTTATTTGGACCATTGCAAACACAAATCGCAGCAAATATTGATGTTAATCCTTACTGGCTTTCAGCCGCAAACACAACAGGAGCAACAGGGGGCAAAATGATCTCACCTCAAAATATTACAATAGCAACAACAACAGCAGGTCTCATTGGACAAGAAGGAAAATTACTATCAAAAACCATAGTATACGCTCTTGGCTATATTTTTATATCGGGCATTTTGGTTTACTTCTTATTATAAATATAAATAAATGATAAATTTAAATGTTTAATAAATAAGACTAACATAATAACTTTGTTAGTCTTATTTAAAAATAATAACTATAAAAATACTTGAATTTTTATCTAAGAATTAATATCATTAATACCCAAAGACAAAAATGCATGTTATTTAAAACTTCTAACGAAGCCCCAAATTTCACAACAAAGGAGATATAAAAGTGAATAAAACAATATTATTATGTATCTTTATCTTTATATTAACCACTGTTACAGTTTTTGCCGATGATACAGATAAAGATATATCTAAGTCAAACCCATGGAGTCCTAAACTAACATTCGAAAATAGTAGCGAATTTAGATTTGACATGGATGAGTCCATTCCTGGTTTGGAAAATAAAAGCCAGCTAGGAATTAAATTTGTACCATATGAAACACATAACGAAATAGGAAAGCATGATCCTTTCTCAGCTTACATCAAAGTAGAGGACCTCGTGTTAAAAGCTAAGGGCAAAAAGGATGCCATACTCAAACTCGATGTAGGAAGCATTACAACACAAATCAACATATATGACTTTTACCTCAAAATAGAATCAATGACTGATTTTGATTTTAACCAAGAATCATTATTTAGTTTCGCACCAATGACTAGTATTCAAAGCGAATATTACGGTTTTCCAAGCGATGATTGCGCTACAAGAAGAACAATCCTTGCAAGAAGTACAGCAAAAACAATAGGAACACTTCAGTTTGGATACACTTTTCCACAATTAGAACTTGTGCTTGCAATTGGGGCAACAGGAACAGGGAACAGAAACTACAAAAAAAATGCTAACGATTCCGAAGAAGATAAAAAGAAAAAAGACGAAACTCCTTACAACAATACATATCAAGGTATACTTTACGGAACAAAAGTGAAATGGACACCAATGAAAAATGAACTAGCACAATACAGCTCAGATGTCATTGCAGAAATTCCATTTGAATTACACTTTGGACTCTCAGGAGCAATCGGAAACTCAACATTTAATCATTCATCAATAACATACGGACTTAAAGACAAATCTGTTGTAGGCTCAGATCTTGTCAGTCCAACTTTATCAAACGCATCTATAATGGCCTCTATTGGATTTACGTACAAGCTTGGTCTTACAAAAATCAATGACAAAAATACCTATCTCTTAATACAAACCGGCTCTGATGTAGGAATAGATCCATTTGCCAGCGATTTTTCTATACTTGGACACATCTCCAGAAAGGCAAATACAGACGACAAAGACCAATTTAATCCAACAGAAAACAAACTTAAATTTGATAACAAAAGAAGTACCAATTTTGCATTTTCTGTAGGAACAGGTATCGGTTTAGCTTGGAATACAGATGACGGTGAACAAGAATCATGGTCAATTAGCGGTGATAATTCCTATAATACAAGAATATTTGGAACACAAAACAAAAAATCAGGAATTGGACTTGGAATTACCTATGGAAAAAACCTATATAAACCTACATCTTCAAACAAAATAATACAGGATATCGCTGCAAAATCATTCCAAACTTTTAATGCCGAAATTTCAACTTACGAAGACAACACAAAAGGAATTATTCCTGGTCTTGGATGGATAGCTTCACTTGGAATTTATGATCTACTAAAAGAACAACCTCAATCAAATGATATAATAACTATTCTTACACCAAAGACTAATACTCAAACTCAAACTCAAACAGTTGCATTTACTGAAGCGACTAAGATTGGGGGTGCTTTATACATCGATTACGCAATACCTGTAGAATCCATATCACCAACAACACATATAATCCCATATGTAGGTACCCATATTTTAGGCTCATTTAAAGGTTCAGATAAAAGCATATATCTAAAAGCTGGAGTAGAATTAGACAATTTAATCAAATTGACCAAAATATCACTTGGATGGGATTCAAACAATCTTTTCGCAACAAAAGACCAAATGGGAAGTGTTTTCTTACAATTTGCAGTGGCTTTTAACGAATAAACAAAAACAATCGTTTAAAGGATAGATTTCTACTCTTTAAACGATTTATCAAATCTATTTCAAATAATAAAATCCTATTAATCAAATAAAACTTAATAAGCTAGCTATTTTAAATTTCTCTCTTTGCAGATCTTTTCATAAGCATCTTGAATCTTAATAAATTTTTCATTCGCCTCTCTTTGTTTAATAGGTTCACTTGCAAATCTATCTGGATGGTATTGTATAACCAATTTTTTATAAGCCTTCTTTATGTCATCATCACTAGCATTATATCTTAAACCCAATACTTCATAAGGATTAACAATCTCTATATTAATATTTTTGTAAGCATCATGATTTTCAAAATCGATCTCAAGAAATGCACTAACATAACGAATAAATTTATCCCCTTCCAAGTTTCCATATCTAGCTAAATTATTAATCTCTTTAAGAACTGAGACAAGCCAAACAAAAAGATCTCTATGCTGAAAGTACCCAAGCTTCAGCGTATATAATATTTTGTCTGCATTTCTATTTTGAGTAACAGAAAAATGAAATACATTATAAAGTTCCGTCTTATGTTTTTCGGATAAATTTAAAGAATTAATTATAAAATTAATATAATTTAATTGCTCGCCAGTCATTGACCCCAAAATAGAAATCAATTTGGCCATCAATAAACAAGATAACTTATAAAATTCAAGTTCCCTTGACTTAGAATAAAAGTAATCTCTTGTTGTGTACGTCCTAAACCCACCTAAAATACTGGTGATTATAAAAAAAACAAAAAATATGAAAAACATACTTAAAATAAAGGGACTAAAAATCAAAATAAATGACAATAACAAAAAGAAAATTTGAAACAAATTAGACACCTAAATAAACAAACTGCAAATCAAAATTAAGGCATATTAAAACTACTAATAAATTCTACGACTTCGCATTTTATTTTTTTAAGCTCATAATCAGACTTAGTCTTCAAAGCCCTAATAATAAAACGAGCAACCTCAATAGAATCATCTCTATTTAAACCCCTTGAAGTAATAGCAGCACCACCAATTCGAATACCCGAAGCTACAGAAGGATTTTTTGAATCAAAAGGAATTATGTTTTTATTAAGAATAATGTTTACGCTCTCAAGAACTTTCTCAGCATCAGCCCCTGTAATACCCAAAATACCAAGGTCAACTAAAAATAAATGATTATCCGTTCCACCACTAACTATTCTAAAACCTTCTGAAACAAAATACTCAGCCATAGCTTTGGTATTCTCTATTACACTAGAAATATAATCCTTAAATTCATCCATCAAAGCTTCTCCAAAAGCCACTGCTTTACCGGCAATAACATGCATTAAAGGCCCACCTTGGGTTCCTGGAAAAACACAAGAATTAACAGCATTCTCTAGTGTTCTCTCTTTATTATTAAAATTCACTATCATACTAGATTCCTTACCTGCAAGAATTAATCCTCCTCTAGGGCCCCTTAAAGTTTTATGAGTAGTACTTGTAGTTAAATGTGCAACATCAATAGGAGAGTTATGAAAACCTGTAACAACAAGACCTGCCGTATGAGCAATATCACACAAAAGATAAGCTGAAACCTCATCCGCTATTTCACGAAATTTTTTAAAATCAATTTCTCTTGAATAAGAAGAAGCACCAGCAATTATTAAATTAGGTCTACATTCTCTGGCTATTCTCCTAACATCATCATAATCAATTATCTCAGAATCCCTTGACACACCATAAGAATATGCATCAAAGAGCATTCCAGAAAAACTGACCTTACTACCATGAGTTAAATGACCACCATGAGACAACTCCATTCCAAGAATTTTATCCCCAGGTTTAATAAGCGCCATTATAGCAGCCATATTAGCTTGAGAACCACTATGAGGTTGAACATTTGCATAACTTGCACCAAAAAGCTCTTTCGCTCGTGATATAGCTAAATTTTCAATATCATCAACAACAAAACATCCACCATAATATCTCTTTGAAGGATAACCTTCGGCATATTTATTAGTCAAAATACTTCCAACAGCCTGCCTTACTCCTAATGATACAAAATTTTCTGAAGCAATTAATTCAATATTTTCTCTCTCCCTTTTAGCTTCCCTTTCAATTAAATCAAATAAAATACTATCTATCATTAATATTTTCCTCCAAAGTAATCCTATAATTCAGAGAATAATTACTATTCGTCAAGCTTTTATATTTCAACAATAGTAAATCAAAATAATCATCAAATAGCAAATCATCATAATCTTCCTTATATCCATACTGGATATAATTCTCTGACATACTCAAAAAATAATTAGAGCTATCTCTAAATAATACCGCATTTACTATATCAAAATAAATAAATCCAATATGCTCTAAAAAAAATTCACACCAAGTATGTTCTTTAAGACTAGACGACCTAGTATCAAAATAAAGTCCAACAGCATTTCTTAAAGGTATATTGTTTCGTAAAAATAACAAATTCGTAAGTAAGATTAAATTATCAGCTGAAATCTCCCTCACCTTAATAGATTCATCCAAAGTTAAATCATTATCTATAACCGTAAAATGCAAAATTAAAGCATCAATAATAGATTTTGCCAATTCATAAGCCGAATCTTTGTTGTTTACATTCAAATTAATTGAACTTAAATCAAGTGAATCATAAGATAAATAACGATCTCTCTTATTTAAAACATATGTTTTAAATTCATACATATTACTATCCGTATTTACTTTAATACTCTCCAAAGCTTTTCTATCAAAAATATCTAAATCCAATTTACAAGTCTCAACTTCAAATTTTAAATGATATGTATTTGATTTTAGGCTTTTAAAAAATAAATTATCTAGATCCAATATAGCCCCATTATTATCTGAAAACTTAATTTTTTGTCTTTCATTTTCAATTGGATTTAAATAAAAAACATTAAAATTAATGTCATCTGATGTCAAACTAAGATCCTTACTATAAGCCTGAACGAAATAAATTTCATGAGATATTTTAAAATTTCTAGTTCTCTTTAAATTCCACTTAAAAAAATTTATATTAAAATTAAAAGGAATTTTATTGCTTTCAACCCCGTCAACCTGCAAAAAAATCTCACCATCAATATGCAAAGTCTTCGGCGGAATAAATTTTATTTCTTCTTCACTCAATTTCAATATATCTCTAGGAAGGACTTTATAAAGTTCATGTTTTGTTTGAATAAATATTTCAACACCAGCAAAATTTGACACTAAATTTTTGCCTCTTAATATAACAGGAACATTTGTCATTAAAACCAACTCATCAGTAACAAAAAGAAAAGGTTTATTTTTTTTCTCAAGTTTAATTGGAACTTGTCTACTAATTACAAGAAAAAGTTCGTTACTAATCCCTTTCTCGCTTTTTATAAAAACAAGACCGGAGTTAATTTCATCTGTAATTTTAAAAACTATCTTCTCATTGCTCCAGCTAACAATACTACTCTTCATTAAATAATGATCATTAATATTAATCTCTCCAATCTTATCACCTAAATTACGTCCCTTAATCACAATTACATTTTCATGCGAAGCAGGCATTGGTGATATTTCATAAATTACAGGCTTTAAATAAAACAAAAATCCAGAAAAAATAAATAAACTTAAAAATATTAAAAACACTAAGCTTAAAACAAAATATTGACTCTTAAAAAATACTGCCAAAAATTACCCTCTTTTAACCTTAGTCCCTTCTTCAGTATCAATTAATACAAAACCTTTAGAATAAAAATATTCTCTAATCTCATCAGCACGCTTAAAATCTTTTCTTATCTTGGCTAACCGTCTCTCTTCCAGCAAAGAATTCATAGCATCATCAATATTTATCCTATCCTTCTCAATCTCTCTAAACACTCCTTCTTTTAAACCAAGAGATAAAACTTCATCAAATTTGAATGTAAGTCTAAGTTTTGAGAGAGCACTTAAATTATCATCCTTAATAATATCCCATAACAAGGCTAATGCCTGAGGAATACTTAAATCAAAAGCTATTTTTTCCAAAAAACTGTCATAATATCTTTTCTCTAAAACAGATTCAATATTCTCATAATTCTTACTAAGTAATAACAGATCAAATTGATTTAATGAAGAAAAAACAGCTGTCAATTTATTAAGCATATTTTTTCTAGCCACCTTGCAAGCTCTCAAATTATTAAACGTAAACTTAAGTTGAGTTCTATAATGTGCAGTTAAACAAAAATATCTAAAATCTAAAGGCGAAAATCCATTTGTTTCTAAGTCTTGAATGGTAATAAAATTATTATTTGATTTTGACATCTTTTCATCTTCCATAATCAAAAACTCACCATGAACAAAAATATCACACCACATTCTATTTAAATAACATTCTGCTATCGCTATTTCATTTATGTGATGAACCCCAATATGATCAACTCCTCCCAAATGGATATCAAGAGTACTCCTAAAACAATCTAAATTCATTGCCGCACATTCTAAATGCCAACTTGGATAACCAAATCCCCAAGGTGAATCCCATTTCATTTCCTGATCTTTAAATTTTGAATTTGTAAACCACAAAACAAAATCTGACTTATTCTTTTTTGAAGGATCTACCTCAACTCTGGAAACAGAAGAAAACTCAAAATCATTTAGATTAATACCAGCCATCTGGCCATAACTCTTAAAAAGAGAAGTATCAAAATAAACATTACCATTAACAAAATAAGTAAACCCATTTTGCTCAAGAACTTTAATCACCTCTATCATGCTTGCAATATATTCACTTGCAATAAGTACTTTATCAGGACGCACTATATTTAATTTTTCACAATCACAAAAAAAAGCTTCTGTAAAAAACCTGCTAATTTCATAAACCGTAAGGCCTCTCTCTCTTGCAGCCTTAACCACCTTATCTTCTCCCTCATCAAATTCACCTGTTAAATGACCAATATCAGTAATATTCATTGCATAATTAACATTATATTTTAATAACCTTAGGGACTTAATAAGCAGATCTTCAAAAATATATGTTCTAAAATTACCTATATGGGCATAATTATAAACAGTAGGTCCACAAGCATAGACCTTAATATCACTAAAATTTTTTACTTCAGATAAACTCTTTGTTTTTGTATTATATAATCTAAGAAGCATACACCCCGTGAAAAAACTAACTCTAGAGATTAAAGATTAAAAATGTCAAAATAAATTATAATTAACATAATCTCTACATAACTTATTATACAAGTTTATTATATTTAAAACAATTTGACAAATTTAATAATAATTAAAACTACATATCACTTAAAAAGTTTACTTCAAATTTGAAAAAAATAATAATCCAATATAAAATTAGAAAACATGTTAAAAAACATAAATAATTTTCTTGAAAAGATTAATATTAAACCTAAAACAGAAAACCTTGCAAACCATACAACTTATAAAATAGGGGGAATTTCCAAATTATTTTTAACACCTAAAACAATCAAAGATGCAGAACATATATTTAAAGTAGCAATAAAAGAAAAAGTTAAAATATTTATTTTAGGAGGAGGCTCCAATCTGCTAATAAACGACGAAGTAGAAATCGATTTTCCTATAATATATACTGGGCACTTAAATAAAATTGAACTTCAAAACAATCAAATTACTGCTGAATGCGGAACCAATTTTGACGACCTATGTCATTTTGCATTGCAAAATGAATTAAGCGGATTAGAATTCATATATGGACTTCCTGGAACTCTTGGAGGTGCAATTTGGATGAATGCCAGGTGCTTCGGAAGCGAAATCTCTGAAATATTAGATCGGGTCATTTTTGTAGATGAAAATGGACAAACTATCTGCAAAAAACTTGAAAAAAGTGAATTCTCATATAAAATTTCTCCTTTTCAAAACAAAAACACTGTAATACTAAAAGCAACCCTAAATCTAACAAAAGGCAATAAAAAACATATTGAAGAGATTATGAAACAAAACAAGCAAAAAAGAATAGATAAAGGACATTATCTCTCTCCAAGTAGCGGGAGTACATTTAAAAATAATAAAAAATTTTTAAAACCTACTGGACAAATTATTGAAGAATGCAACTTAAAAGGACTAAACATTGGGGGAGCAACAGTATCACACTACCACGGTAACTTTATTATTAACAAGAATAATGCCAGCTCTAAAGAGATTAAAACACTAATTGAGAAAGTAAAAACTGAGGTTCAAATAAAAACAGGATTTTTACTTGAAGAAGAAGTGATTTATATCGGATTCAACGACAAAAATTAAATTATTTATCCCAAAATTCATTATTAATATTTTCCACAACATCTTTCATTTTAGCAACCTTTTCTCTACATTCATTAACCAATGATACATGTTCACGTAAAGGTTCTAATGCATCTAAACTCATCTTAGAAACCTCAAATTCACTTAAATCATTATTTAAATTATTAAACTTTCCACTAATAACAAAATAACTATTAAATATCTCCTTACACATGTTCTTAGTATCTTTAATCTTAATATCATAAGATAAATATTTATCTTTAAATTCTTCAATTTCTTTTACATGTTTAGCAAGGGTAATATTAATTCTCTCATGCTGTACAGCATTATTATGAATATTTTCCTGGATGTCAATAAAATCCTTATAAATAGCATCAATCTCTGAACTCACAACTGAAATGATATTATTAACCATTTTAAGCTCATCTTTAATAGTTGTCGAATACTTTCCAGAATTAATAGCAAGTTTTCTAATCTCCTCTGCAACAACAGCAAAACTCTTACCAGCATCTCCTGCCTTGGCTGCCTCAATGGCTGCATTCATTGCAAGCATATTAGTCTGAGCCGATATTAATACTAAAAGCTTATTTGCACTCTGAAGACTATTAGTCTGAGATAATAGCTCCGAAAAATTTTTATTAACATTCTCAAAAATAGAATTCAACTCAAAAACCTTATTTTTTACATCATCAATACTTGTAGAATTTAATGCAACAACTTTACTAAAAATCTCTAAATTTTTATCTATTCCATAAAAAGCATTGGCATTCTCTTCAAATTGAGTAGCAATATCCAATATATTCTTATTGTGATCACTAATTGGATTAGATATTGATTCAAAATCCTTTAAAATATTCACAATTGACTTCTCAAATTTAGAAAAAGCATCCCCTATTTTATCATAAGTAGTAAGACTATTATGCACTTTTTCTATATTTTCTTCAGGAATATTTATCTCAGTTAAACACTTTCTTAAGTTTCGTACATAAACCTTAATGCTATCGACAATATTAGTAGTTTTTGAAAAAAAATTATCAAATTCAGCACTAATATAAGAAAAAATAAAAGATTTATATTGAACCTCTAAAATAGGATCAAGACTTAAAATATCTTCTCTTTCCTTTTTATATTTAAGAAGCATTCTAAAATCCCCAATAAAAGGCAAAATAAACCTATTGTAAAGATAAAATATAATGAGATAAGCAAAAAATATAAACCCTAAGAAAAATATTGCATTCGATTGAAATTTAAAGGGAAGATAATCCATATTCAAAATAATACCTTGGACCACACTTCCATCAATCTGAGCAGTACTTAAAACATAAGAAGAAGTCTTATGTTTTAAAATATCTCTAGAAATATTAGGATTGTCCTTAACATGAGATATAACCCTGCTTAACACACTACTTGCATAATTTTCTGCAAAATTATCAGTACTTAAATCATTAAGACTCATCAATAAAGGATTAAACTCCCTATCAATCATAAAAAACTCATAATTTTTATTACTAAACTTGAGATAAGAATCAAATTGATTTGCAATATCAATAAATAAATTATCAAAACAAACTAAAAAACAGATTACACCTAAGATTGCAGAACTATCATTCATAACTGGAATACTTACAACAGAATAGAGCCTATTTTTTATTCTCTTATAACTTGAATAATACGTAACATGCTTCTTTGCAGGAACAAAATAAATCGGATCTTCAATAATGTTATTTATACCTAAAAACGAAAAGTTTTTATTTGAAATCAAAACATTTTGCCCAACAGGAATATAGAAAATTCCTTCTAAAGAATTTTCTTCAAGAGGTATATGCTGAAAAATTTTACTTACCTCATTAAATCCCTTGGAACTTAAAAACAGAGCAATACTTGTATCTAAATCTATGAACCGTAAATCAACACTTGCAATAAAACTATTTGAAACATTATGTAAAACATTTAAAACCCTATCATTCTCAACGAGATTTTTTAAAACACCAACAGCACCATCATATTTATTTTTTATCTGAAAAGCCACATTATTTGAAAAGAGTTTAAAATCAGACTCAACACGCTCTAAATACCCACTTTTATAGTTTAAATAAGCCTGCCCTAAAAACAATAAACCAAAGCAAATAAAAATAAAAAGTATGAAATAAAGCAGAAAACTCATATTTTTTAATTTAACATTTACCAAATCCTCATTCATAAAAAAATTTCTCCAAAATTAAACCCATAAAAACAAATTTTCAAGCTGTGTTAAAATATTACAATATTAATAGTATTATATAAATAACCAACAAATATTCAATAAAATATACATTTTTATTATTCCAATATATGTATATTATTATATAATAAAACATATATAATACTAGTTAGTTATAATGTTTTGTAAAAAGTTTTGTGAGGATTCAAGTGAAAAGAAATCATTCTAGTTCCACTCTTTTTTATAAGTTTAATATTGTTATTGTAATTTATACAATGATTATTGCCACAACCATTTTCTTACTATTAGATCACGGATATAGGAAAATAATAACAAAAGAACTTCAAAGCTTTACAAAATTCGTCAATAATATCATGATAAAAAGCTTCTCTAGAGATACAAGAAACATGTTAATCGCTATTGATGACTTTGTTAAAAATTATAACCAGAATTTGAACACACAAAAAAGTGATCATTTAAATAATGTAATATCTATCGACCAGTTAAGCTTATTCCCATCCTATATAAAAATAATAGAATACACAAATAAAAACGGCAAAATATTGTATTCAAGTGATGAGAGAAGATTAAATACCTACATAAATTTACAAGAAATGAAAACGGATAGTAATATAGATAACTACCACACAGTTATACTAAACCAAGATTTAACAATAATAAATAATAAATCCTATATACCAATGCTTTACAAGATCCCCCAACAAGATCAAAACGATTTGTATAATACAAGTAATGCAAACATAAAGTCAGAAAAAAATATGAGTATAAATCATGATGGATATGTTGTTTTATATGCAGACATACTAGAACAGATAAAACAACTAAGAAAAAACATATTTATGCTTTTAGAAAGATCCTTACTAGAAAAAGGAAATCAACACAAAAGCTCCCATTACTTTAAGATATATGCTATTAACAGTCAAGGAGATATTTTTGGTGAACAAGACGAAGAAACACTTAAACCTATAAAATTATCCTTAAACAGCCTGTTTGAAAACAATCCAAAAATAACAACTCCATTACTCAATGCAATAGCTCAAAGAAAAAGTAATTATAATACTAGCTACAACAATAACATAATCTCCATAACAAGACTTACATCTTCATCTTGGTATTTAGCAATACAAATGAATTATAACAATATATTTTCAAATGAACTCAACAATATCAAATTGATGTCAATATCAACAATAATATTACTCGTAATAATATTTATATTAATCATGATAATTACAATCAAAAAACTAATCATATCAAAAATAGAAAAACTTAATAAGATCATTCCAAAAGTCAAAGAAGGAGATCTCACAATCAAGATTGAATCAAAAGGAAAAGATTCAATAAGTGCCACAATAAATTATTTCGGGTATTTCATTGAAAATTTAAAGAACGTAATAAACTCGCTACAAGGCAGAGTAAAACTATTAAAAGAAAACGGTGATCTACTCTTTAATGAAATAAATAAAGCTTATGATACAATAACAAACTCAAATAAGTACATAGAAAAAACACAAGGGGAAATAGAAAAACAAGTTGAGTTTATTTCAAATACAACAAATACAATTGAGAATTTATCTAAAAACATCGCATCACTTGACAATTCAATTGAAACTCAAGCTGCAAGCGTTGAAGAATCATCTTCAGCTATTGAAGAGATGATAGGAAGCATACAATCAGTCACAGAAATAACACAAAAAGCTGCAAAAAGCACAGAAGAACTTAAACTATTCTCCGATGATGGTAGAAAAAAACAAGAAGAGATTATCATGCAAATTAAAGATATTTACAAAAATTCAACAAGACTACAAGAAGCTAATGCACTAATATCATCCATTGCTAGCCAAACCAATTTACTATCAATGAATGCTGCTATCGAGGCGTCTCATGCGGGAGAAGCTGGAAAAGGTTTTGCAATTGTTGCAGAAGAGATTAAAGACCTTGCAGAACAAGTTACTTCACAATCAGAATCAGTTGCAGCATCAATAAATGAAATCATGGATTCAATCAATCAAACAGTAAAAACATCAGAATTAACAAATAAAGCTTTCAATCAAATATTTAACTCAATCAACCTCGTAGTTCAAGTCATAGAAGAAATCAATCACACTATGCAAGAACAATCAATTGGTAGCCAAGAAATTTTAAAAGCTTTAAACACAATGAGAGAAATAACATATGAAGTAAAAATAGGTTCAAATGAAATGTTTAGAGGAAATAAAGAGATAATTAATACGGTTTCTGTTTTAGAAGAAATTAATGTCACAGTTTCAAATTCAATGAAAGGACTAAAAGAAGAAATCAAAAAACTAATAGAAGCTGTTGAAAGCATCAAAACTTTTGGAACAACAAATTCAAATCACATTACAGAAATTAATACAGATACAAATCAATTTAAAACAAAATAGCTAAAGGTAAATCTTATGAATAATAAAACATTTTATATCACAGATAGATATCTAAAAACATCCTTAATGCTATTTCCAATTTTTGCCTATACAAAAAATTTTTTAGAAGGAACCATAATATCAATTTGGATTTCATTGTGTATTTTACTTCCAGCAATAATTATTAAACAAATAGAATTAAGAAATCAAATATTAGGAATTTACCTATTAATAATAGGAATTGTTGTCAGTTTAACTTACCTATTCATGTACTACATAACTCCTATTCTTTATGAAAATTTAAGATTTTCAATCCCTATTTTAACAGTGATAATAATCTCATTTCACAAAAATGAACCTTTTAAAAGTGTAAAAGACTCATTAAGCATATTGCAATATTCCAAATTACCGATAATAACATTCATATCACTAAGCGCAACAATTTCACTATTTAGAGAAATACTAAATACTGGGGGCTTACAGCTTTTCAATATTAAATTATCAATAATTAAAGATGGTAATATAATAAAAACACCTGTTTATAGCTCAAATATTTTTCTAGCAGCATCCTTAATCTTTCTCTTAATTAACATACTAATAAATATTAAAGGGAAAAAGAATGATCAGTAAAATAAAAAAAGATTTAGAAAATAAAATTAGCAAAACAATAAAAGAACTTGCATTAAAACAAAACATTACATTAGACAAAATAAATATAATCATGAAAAAACCTCCAAAAAGTGAACTGGGAGATTTATCAATACTAATATTCGAATTTAGTAAAATCTTAAAACTCAGTACATCTGTGATTATTGAAGAGATAATTAAACAGATTGGAAAGAAATACACAACCAAATCAATGGGAGCTTATTTAAACATAAAATTCAACAGAAAAGAATATATTAAAGATATAATCAAAAAAGTCAATGAACAGAAAGAAAAATATGGAATAAATAATGTACTTAAAAACAAAAGGATAATAATAGAATTCTCATCACCAAATACAAACAAACCATTGCATGTAGGACATCTTAGAAATGACATTATTGGGGAAAGCTTATCAAGAATACTAAAAGCTTCTGGTGGCCAGGTAACAAAAATAAATTTGATAAATGATAGGGGAACACATATCTGCAAAACCATGCTTGCTTATAAAAAATTTGGAAATAATACAACCCCTGAACTTTCCCTAAAAAAGGGGGATCATTTAATCGGTGATTTTTATGTAAAATACAACGAATATGCTAAAAATAATAAAATGGCAGAAGACGAAATACAACAGTTATTATGTAAGTGGGAAGAAGGAGATGAAGAGACTGTTAAACTTTGGAAAAAATTAAATAAATGGGCAATTGAAGGAATCAAAGAAACTTACAAACTTACAAACATTACATTCGATAAAATTTATCTTGAAAGTGAAATATTTAAGATCGGACGAGAAATTATACTTCAAGGATTAGAAAAAGGTTTATGCTATAAACGAGAAGATGGGGCTATATGTATCAATATACCTATAGAAACAAATGAAATGACCGATCAAAAATTTAAACAAAAAGTACTCCTAAGAGCTAATGGAACCTCCATTTATTTAACACAGGATCTAGGAAATATATTAACTAGAAAAAATGAATTTGATTTCGATGAAATGATTTATGTAGTTGGAAGTGAACAAATTCATCATTTTAAAACTTTATTTTACGTTGCAGATAAATTAGGAATTACAAAAGAAAATAATCTAGTGCACTTATCATACGGCATGGTAAACTTACCTACAGGTAAAATGAAATCAAGAGAAGGTCATGTAATTGATGCTGACAACTTAATTCATGATCTAAGCGAATCAACTATGATAGAGATAAAAAAGAGACATTCAAATGAGCAAGATTCCAAAAAAATTGCATTAAATATATCACTAGGGGCCATTCACTACTATCTACTCAAAACGGCAATACACAAAGATATATTATTTAATAAAGAAGAAAGCTTATCATTTACTGGAAACTCAGGTCCATACATTCAATATGTAGGTGCAAGAATTAATAGCATACTTGACAAGTATGATGAATTAAATTTACCCAGCAAAAATATTAATTTCGACCTCTTAATAAATGAAAACGAATGGGCAATAATCAAAATTATCTCTGAATTTGAAGAATATATAATTAAGGCTGCAAAAGATCGTAATCCTTCAATAATAGTCAACTATTCTTACTTACTTGCAAAAAGCTTCAGTGCATATTATCAAGACACAAAAATAATAGATAAAGATAACCCTGAACTTACACATGCAAGAACTGATTTATCAAAAGCAGTTCTACAAACAATAAAAAATTGTATGCATTTACTTAACATTCCCTACATGAAAAAGATGTGAACTTCTCAAATTCACATTTCAAGCCTATAATCATAATAATTCACAGTCATCCTTATTAAATATTGACATTATCTTCTTATGATATTTTTCAAATATGTAATACCTTTTAAGCTTAAGAGTATTAGTAAGTTCTTCGCCCACAACAAAACTATCTTTTAATAAAACAAATCCAACAATCCTCTCAAAGCTCTTAAATCCAGACTTAAGATTAACTATATCTGAAATACATTTAGAATAGAGTTTGTTAACAGATTCATTAGATAATAAATCATCATGAGAATCAAATATTATTTCATTAGAACCAGCCCATTTCTCAAGAACTTCAAAATTAGGTACAATAATAGCTCCTAAAAACTTTTGATCTTGACCGACAACTACAACATTTTCAATAAATAAAGACTTTGATAAAGCTCTCTCGATAGATTCAGGCTCAATATTTTCTCCACCTCTTAACACAATCGTATCTTTACTTCTTCCAACAATTGAAATCTCATTATTAATTGTTGCACACACCAAATCACCTGTCTTAAACCAACCATCTCGTGTTAAAACTTCCCTTGTTGTAGTGTCATCTTTAAAATAACCACTCATAACTTGAGGGGATCTGACCCAAAGCTCACCCTTTTCACCAGGAGATAAAAAATTACCATCATTACCGACTACTCTATATTCAATATCTGGAAACAAAGGCCCAACAGTATTTGCAACAGGACTCTTAAAACGTCTTACACTTAAAACAGGTCCCGTTTCTGTAAGACCATAACCTTCAAGCACCATAATCCCTACAGCTTTGAAGAAATAATCAACATAATTTACCAAAGCTCCTCCACCAGAAACACCAAATTCAAATCTTTTCCCAAGTGCTTTCTTTATCTTTCTAAAGACTAAAACATGTCCTAAAAATTTAAAAGGCAAAATAAAAATTAATCCAGTAAGACAAGCAACCTTTATAAAAATTGAAACTAAAAAATTTGACCTCTTGTAAACAGGAACAAGTCCCAAAAATTTTTCCTTAAGCTTTATATAAAGAATTCCTATCTTTAGGAAAAAATTAAATAAAAATCTCTTAAAAAAAGACTCCGATACTCTTTTCATAATGCCAATCCTTATTCCTTCCCAAATTCTTGGAACAGAAATAATTGCATGGGGATTTAAAGCTGCAAAATCTTTAAGTAAAACGGGCCCAATAGGCTTTGAATAAGCAATTGCCATACCATTAAGAGCAACTATATATTCACAAGTTCTCTCAAATGAATGCCACAAAGGAAGAATAGATATCATTATTTTCCCTGGTTTAATTGTCGGCAAATAATCACCAATCCTATCTACTTGAAAAATAAAAGATTCATGACGAAGTACAACACCTTTTGGCAATCCTGTTGTTCCTGAAGTGTATATTATAGTAGCAATATCCTTGCCAGAAACTTTTTCAAGTTCAGAATCAAACATCTTAGGATTATCTTTTAAATAATCATACCCCAAACTCAATAATTTTTTATAAGAGATTATTGTAATATTTCCCAATTTATCCTCATAAAGTTTATCATCATCAATAACAACAACATGTTTAACAAATTTAAGCTCATGTTTTTTAGAAATGATTTTTTGAAGCTGTTTAGCATTCTCCACAAAGACAAAACTAGACTCAGAATGATTAATAATATAAACCAACTCATCTTCAGACGAATCATTACCCTTTGGAACATCAATACATCCTAAACTCATAACAGCAATATCAATAATTATCCACTCTTTTCTTGAATCAGAAATAAGAGCAACCCTATCACCTTTCTTAATTCTATAATGCAAAAGACCAGAACCAATACTCTTAACTTCATTCCAAAAATCAGAATATATCTGTCTCTTAAAATCTTTAGACTCATTCTCTTTATAAATAAAGATATCAAGATCACCATAAAGCCTCACAACTTCATTGAAACGCTTAGGTATAGTATCCAGCATAGATCCTCCTTAACTAATTTAACAAAAAGAGCAAAACACTAACAAAAATATTATAAAAACTATGAACAAAAATTGAATAATATATATTTTTATGTATTAAATATATATAAGACAAAATTCCCCCAAAAATTAATGCAAATAAAAATCCAACAAATCCATAATAAAAATGTCCATAAGCAAAAATAAAACTACTAAGCAAGGCTGCAATCAATGAAGTAATCCCTATCTGTTTAAGTTTGGTAATAATAAAAGCCCTGTAAAACAATTCTTCAACTCCTCCTGTAAAAAGAGAAGTAATAACCATTAAATAAAGTGATTGCTTACTGCCTATATTCCACATAAAACCAGAGTTACCTACTTCAACCCACACTCGAACTGATTCTGGAAGACAATACAAAATAAAACAAAAAATAATCAATAGCAAAAAAATACAAATAAGTAACTTAACAAAAATTAAAAATGCTTGCCAAATAAAAATAGGATTAAATTCAGGAATAAAAAACTCATCTCTAAAATTATAAGAACTTGTTAATTTAGAAAAATATACAACAAAAAGAATTAAAAAAGTACTATACAACCAATAATAATAATGATTTTTATCAAAATTCCAAAGATCAACATCAATACTGTCAAAAGGAGAAATACGAGTAACTATAAAATAGGATAATAGAACCTCCAAAAAAACATACCTTAAAGGGTATTTATTTAACAATGTCATAATAAATTATAGATATATAAATATAAGATTGTCAAATTTTGTGATAATTAATCCAAAACTGATTCGATACATTTTTGATATATTTAAAATATACTTCTTAAAAAGAGATTTTCAGTGATTTTATTGTTTATAGTAAGTGCATTAAATTTATTAACAAGATATTACTTAAGACTAAATCCAATATATTTAAATTTAATCTTAATGTCAATTTTTTTAATAAAAAGAAATGCTCATTTGTCACTCACATTCATGATTAGTACAAGTTTGCTAGTCATTTTTGAAATTAGCCTAAACTTTAAAAGACTTGAGGATAATTTTTATCAAATAACAAATATTACCTATTTTGCAAAATATTCAAATACCAAGATTGAATCAATAGATGGATTTGGTAAAAAATATAAATTTATATTCAAAAATATTGAAAATAAATATAAAATCGGAGATATCGTCAAAATTCAAAATAATAAAATGCAACTTATCAAAAAACCCCTGCTAGTAAATATTAGAGAAAAATATAATAAACTAATAAACCGGTTTTTAAACTCAATCAGTACCAAATATTCTCACTTTTCAAAAGCGATTTTAACAAACAATAAATCAGATATAACAAAATATGAGAGTAATTTATTTCAAAAAGCAGGTATATCACATATATTAGTGGTATCTGGCCTACATTTTTACCTAATTTATATTATTTTCTATTATTTACTTCTTATAATCAAAAATGAAAAACTAAAATATTTAATTCTAAGCACAATACTACTCAATTATCTAATCTTAACAGGCTTTTCACCATCTACTCTAAGGGCATTCATCATGATAAAAACGCTTATAATTTACAAATCAACATATGGAAAAATCAATTTGCTTAGTACATTAGCAATTAGCTTTATAATAAATGCCATAATCTTACCACACACACTAAATTCAATAGGATTCAAGTTATCCTATCTTGCAGTACTTGGAATATCAATCTCCCTTGCTCTTAATCAAAGATATAATTTAAATAAACTCATATATCCAATTTTTACAACCCTTATGATTCAAGTTTCAACAGCTCCCATTTTTTATGTTAATGATCTCAACCTTCAACCAATCTCAATACTATCAAACCTAATAGTTACTCCCCTAATGCTAGTATTTTTAATAATAACGATATTAAGCTTAGGAAGCTACATAATCAACGCACACTTATTTTTATTACTTGATCTAATGAACACTTATATCTTTAAGGCAATAAAAGAAACAGCCATTATCTTTAGCAAATTTCCAGTAATTCAAAATTATAACGTAAAAATATTTCTAGTCTTAAGTATTTTAACGATACTTTATATAATCTATAAATTAGAACAAGAAAAGAGATATCTCAACAAAAACATAAAACACCAATGATAGTAATATGCTATATTTTTATTATCTATGAACATAAATTATAACAGCATAAACAGTATAAAAAGTGCACTTGCGAGCAAAAATATAGCTCCACGAAAAATATGGGGACAGAATTACTTAATTAATGAGCATATAAGAGAAAAGATAGTAGACACGCTTGAAATTAAAGAAAATGAAAACATTTGGGAAATAGGTCCAGGGCTTGGAGCAATGACAATCATTTTGCTGAAGAAAACAAATTTTCTGACAGTTTTTGAAATTGATCCTAAGTACTCAGAAATTTTAAATGAACAATTTGGACAATTTAAAAATTTCAAGCTAATAAAAGGTGATTTTTTAAAGACATATAAACAAGAAAGACAAAATATTAACAAAATATTTTCAAATTTACCTTATAACATTGCATCAAAAGTAATATCAATGCTTATTGAAGATGGAATCTTAACGCACATGGTATTTACAGTACAAAAAGAACTGGCGGACAGAATGCTTGCAAAAGAGGGAAATAAAAATTACTCATCATTCACAGTACTAGTTCAATCACACTTTAATGTAATTAAAATAATGGATATTGATAAAAAAAATTTTTATCCAATTCCTAAAGTAAAATCAACAACTCTTAAACTCATTCCTTGCAAAAGAGTAATTAAAGACTTTAAAGCATTCAACAAGTTAGTCAGAACAGTATTTATAAGTCGCAGAAAAAAATTAAAAAATACAATCATTAACTTTACCAAAGACGGGAGCATTCTTGAAGAAGACTTCTTAAAAAGATTTTTAGATAAAAGACCTGAAGAGATTTCTGTCAAAGAATTCATTACAATCTCAAACAAACTAACTACCAATCATCAAGGCACTCGTTAATACGATATCATCTAGAGAACACCCCCTTGAGAGATCACTAACAGGATTTTTAAGTCCTTGCAAGAAAGGTCCATAGGCATTAGCAAAAGCCAATCTTTCAACAAGCTTATAGCCAATATTACCAGACTCCAAACTAGGGAAAATAAGTACATTTGCAGCACCAGCAACCAAGGAATCACCGCACTTTTTCTCTGCAACACCTTTAACCAAAGCTGCATCAATCTGAAGTTCCCCATCAATAAGTAAGTCTGAGCATTTGCTTTTAACAAGCTCTAAAGCACCTTTCACCTTGTCAACTTCTATAGAATTAGCAGACCCCTTTGTAGAAAAGCTTAGAAGGGCTATTTTTGGCTCTGCATTAAAAATATTCTTAAATGAATTTGCACTCTGTATTGCAATTTCTGCAAGCTGAAGAGCATTAGGATTGATTATTACAGCACAATCAGCAAACATTAAAATTCCCTCATACCCAAAACAAGTTTCAGCCCGACCAAGATCATTACCAGTATCCATAATCATAAAAGAAGATATAAAATTAGTCTCTTTAAGCTTAGGAAGTATTTTAAACACACTCCTTAAAACTTTAGCTGAAGACACTAAAGCACCACAAACACAGGTTTTAACTTCACCAAGTCTCACCATCATCATAGAAAAAGCAATTTCATCTAAAAGTTCTTCTCTAGCTTGCTTCAAAGTTAATTTCCTATTATGTTGTAAACTAAAATATTCATCTAAATATCTATTAAAATCTTTAAAAGAACTGGGATCTACAACTTTTACCATTTCTAAGATATCATCTCTAGAACCTGACTGTTCTTTTAATCTTCTAAAAACCTCATCTCTACGCCCAATAAGCACCACAAGTCCTGCGAGTTTTTTCTTTAAAAGATCAATAGTTGCTTCTAAAATTCTAACATCAGTACTTTCAGGAAAAACTATACTGGCCTTATCTCCCTTTTCCCTCACAATTTTTTTTGCTCTATCACATACATAATTTTTAAAATTAAAAGAACCCATATATCCTCCATATCACATTCATCATTAATAAAAGCATAAATTATTTAATAAACAAAATGAACAAAATAACCCATATTAGTATTAAAATATGAATATAATACAACAAAAAAGGAAAAAATAAATCAAGTGAAAAAAAAGAACTTAATTACAGCTGCATTGCCATACGTTAACAACATACCTCACCTTGGTAATTTAGTACAAGTATTATCAGCAGATGCTTTTGCACGATATTCAAGAATGATGGACATAGATACGCTTTATGTCTGTGGAACAGATGAATACGGTACAGCCACAGAAACTAAAGCTTTAATTGAAAAAACTACCCCTGAAGAACTCTGCAACAGATATTATGCAATACACAAATCAATTTATGAATGGTTTAACATTAAATTTGACATTTTTGGACGCACAACCAACAAATCCCACAAACAAACTGTACAAGATTTATTCTTAAAACTAGAAAAAAATGGCTATATCACAGATAAAGAAAGTGAACAATTCTTTTGCCAACAAGATCAAATGTTCCTAGCCGACAGATATGTAACAGGAGAATGCCCAAATTGTGGAAATAATGCAAAAGGAGATCAGTGTGAAAATTGTTCTAAATTATTAGCCCCAATCGACTTAATAAATCCAAAATGTATAATTTGCAAAAATATTCCCATTATAAAGACAACTAAGCATCTCTACATTAACCTACCAAAGATAAAAAATGAACTTATACATTGGATGCAAACAACTGAACACAATACAAACTGGAATACCAATGCCATTAAAACAACAAATGCATTCTTAAGAGATGGTCTTAAAGAAAGAGCAATAACAAGAGATTTAAAATGGGGCATACCAGTACCCAAAAAAGAATATGAAAATAAAGTATTTTATGTATGGTTTGATGCACCAATAGGATATATCTCAATTACAAAAGAAATTTCAAAAGACTGGGAATCTTGGTGGAAAAATAACAAAGAGACTAATTTAGTACAATTTATTGGAAAAGACAATATCTTATTTCACACAGTAATATTTCCTGCCATCAAGCTTGGAAGCAAAGAAAACTGGACAATGTTAGGTAAACTAGCTTCAAGCGAATATTTAAACTATGAACACTTAAAATTTTCAAAATCTGCAGGAATTGGAATATTTGGAAACGATGTCATTACCACTGGCATATCTGCTGATATTTGGCGATTTTACATATATTACAACAGACCTGAAAAATCCGATTTTCAATTTATGTGGGACGACTTTATGGAAAGGATAAACAGTGAACTTATTGGAAATTTCTCAAACCTTGTTAACCGAGTATTAACATTTTATAAAAAATTCTTTGGGGACAAAATAGACACAATAGAGATAAAAGAAGATTTCTGGAAAGAAATCAATCTTAAATATGATAAAACTTTAAATTTCTTCAAACAAATAGAACTAAAATCAGCTCTAAAAGAGATTCTTGATATCTCAAGAATAGGTAATAAAATATTTCAAGATAAAGAACCGTGGAAAACAAAAGACAGTACACCTAAAAAAACAAAAGAGCTATTATTAAACCTAATATATTTAATAAGGGATCTATCCATCTTAATCTCACCATTCATACCGCACACAAGTGATAAAATAAGAAGATTCTTTGGAGAAAGTTATGAAATTTCCAACAAATTTTTAGGAACAAATTTAGGTCTAAATACAATTCAGTTTACAGAAGTATTATTTACAAAGCTAGAAAAGGAATTAATTGATAGTTTAAAATTAAAATATTCAGGGGGCAAAAATATGCAAGATGAACAAACAGAAAATCCAATAAATTTATTTAGCGAAAAAGTATGCTTAAAAGTTGTACAAATAAAAACAATAGAGAGAAATCCAGACGCAGAAAAGTTATTCATTTTAAAGCTTGATGACGGGACTCCTGACGGGAAACAAATTGTAAGCAGTTTGGCAGATTATTACAAAGAAGAAAAATTAATTGGAAAACACATAATAATAGTTGATAATTTAAAACCTGCCAAATTTAGAGGGATCAAATCTGAAGGAATGTTAATTGCAACTGAAGATGAGAATAAAAATTTTAAAGTAATAATTGTAGAAGACTTTAAAGATAATCCCATCCCTGGAGAGCGAATAATACTTGAGAGTGATAGTGATAAGAAATTAAAATTACCATCAAAGATCAGCATAGATAAATTCCTTAAAACTCAAATTGTAGCAGAAAATGGGGAACTTAAAGTAAACGGTATTAACCTTATACTAGAACATTCTAAAGAAAAAATACTATCTAGAGAAATTCCAAATGGAAAAGTATATTAAGTCTCAAATCAAGAAAAATCAATGAATATTAAAAAAATTGAAATAGAAAATTTAAATGAAAATTACCTTCAAAGCAAACTATGGACAACTGTAAAAAAAGTTTCAAGCAATAAAAGTCCATGGAAAGCCATAGCATTTAGTAATAATCATTTCAACAAAATTCTCGTGATGCAAAGAAAGATCTTTGGAAAATTTTACTTAAGCTACATCGCTCATCCAGAATTTTCAAATAAGAAAATCGAAGAAATTAATGTAGACGAGATCAATATCCAAATCAAAAAATTTAGTGAAAATATAAGGCAATATTTACATAAGAATACCATATTCGTACGATATGATTTAATGTTTTATACTTCAAGGGGCTTAAAAGAAGACTATATTCCACTAAAACTTAAATTTAAAAACCTACAAAAATCATTCGATGACATACAGCCAGCAAATACAACAATACTAAATTTGAATGACTCATTAGATGCCATTAAAGCTAAAATGAAAAAGAAAACTAGATATAACATAAATCTTAGCAGCAAAAAAAACATCAAAGTTATAATAGATGATGACTTTAAATATTTTGATGAATTTTACGCACTTCATAAAGAGACAGCCCAAAGAGACAAATTTGCTATTCACTCAAAAGACTATATAAGAAATCTAATAAAAGCATTCAGAGAAGATAAAAATTCCAAAATCAAATTAATAATTGCACTATATAATGAACAACTAATATCTGGAATCATTGTTGGTATATATAAAGATAAGGCCACATATCTTTATGGTGCTTCAAGCAGAGAAAATAGGAATCTAATGCCAAATTATGCGGTGCAATTTAAGACAATACAAATGCTGCAAAGTCTTTCAATAAAAGAATACGATCTTTTAGGAATTCCTCCAAACGCTGATACAAAACACCCTTTATTTGGTCTCTTTCAATTCAAAACCGGATTTGGAGGAAAACTTATCCACAGAATTGGATGTTATGACTTTGTGTACAAAAAATTTTCATATAAAGTTTACAGCATTCTTGAAATACTAAGATACATTTACTATAAAATTATTAAAAAAAGATTTTAAGCCATAATACTCACTAAATTTTTAAATTGAAGTCCTCTATCAAATTCATTCTTAAAAAGTTCAAAAGAAGCACTGGCTGGAGAAAATAAAACTATATCATTCTGAACAGAAATTTTTTTAGCATAACAAACACATTCTTCTAAAGAAGAGAAAATAAAATAATTAATATTATTATCTTCTAAAAATTTAATAATTTTTAAAGTAGCACTTCCTTTTAACAAAATCCAGGTTTTAACTATGCTCAAAATCTCACCAAAAATTGCAAAATCAAGCTCTTTATCAGTCCCACCAGTAATAAGATTAATCAATCCTCCGTAAGCTCTTAAACTTTTAACAGACAAAATTGTAGAATCAGGAATTGTTGACGCCGTATCATTATAATATTTAACACCTTCAAATTCTCTTACAAATTCTAATCTATGCTCAATGCCATCAAAATCAGTCACAATCTTAGATACAACACTCAAATCCAAGCCTAAATAACTTGCAATAAAAATAGTGATCATTTTAGAAATCAATAGCACAATCCTTGACTCACTAAGAGTACCCACTACTTTGTTATTCAAATAAATTTTGCCCTTTTTAAAATAAAAAACATCATTTTCAAAATTTAAAGGCACAGCTTCTGAGAATAAAATGCTCTTAAGCTTAGATTTAAATCTAGAAAAATAATTATAATAAGCTTGATCTTGAGAGATCAAAATTCCCGAATTTTGATTTATAAAAATTCTTGACTTATCTTCTATATAGCTATCAAAATTTGAATAATAATTTTGATGATCAGAGTAAATATTTGTAATAATGCTAATTATAGGACATAAATTCCTAAGATCATGCAATTGCCAAGAAGAAAGCTCTAAAATAATAGGCGATACTCCATCAAGCTCATCTAAAAAACTTAAAGGAGATACCCCAATATTACCTCCAAGCTTAGAATTTGGATACTTAATAACCAAAACCTTATGTAAAAGAGATGCAAGTGTCGATTTTCCCTTAGTTCCTGTAATAGCAATTATTGGATTTTGATTAAACATTAAAAATAAACTAATATCGGTCTCAACCCTTTTTGCAAGTTTTAAATATTTATTATCAAAACTTACACCAGGATTTTTAATAACAATATCTGCCCTCTTAAAATCATCCTCATCATGATATCCTAAAACATATCGAATTTTATCTCTAAATTGTTTCAAGGCCTCAATACTTGGGATTAATTCTAACTCATTCTTTAAATCAGTAATTACCAAATTACCACCATGTTTTAACAAAAACTTCGCAACAGCCAGACCTCCTCCATGAAGCCCTAAACCCATAATCAAAAAATTTTTACCTCTTATCTCATCTAAATACACAGCACAAGTATTATAACAAAATAATTAACCTGTTTTAATAGATTTAATCCACTTAGTACTATAAAAATAAGGGAGAGAAATACCAAATTTAATTACATCTTCAAGAGTTGGAATAAAAACAATAAGTTCAAATGGAGTTTGAGTATAATTTGCCAAAAAGTATGCAACAGGAATTGTATAAATGAAAGTCACAGAACATTCCATAATAGCTCCAAAGTTTGGAGCTGCACCTGCACGAAAAAACCCAAATAAATATTGAAACGCAAGGGAGGTAAAAAAAGCTGAAATAGCATAATATCTTAGCATAACTCCCATAAGATCTGCATGCTCTAATTTATAAAAAATATGGGGCACTATAAATGATAAAGCAAATATTATAAGAGAAGTCAAAAAAGCCAAAACAAAACCTATTTTGCCTAGATATACTGCAACAGACATGATTTCCCTTTTATCATTATTCATCTCATGTCCCATCACAATATTAACAGCAAAGCAAAAAGCATAAGTTATATTAAGCCCGATAAAATAAGTAGAAAAAGTTATACTATAAGCTGCATATTTAGCCGTATCAATTCTTGAAAAGATTGCAATTAAACCAAAATATCCCAAATACCAAATAAAATCATTTAAAAAAATTGGAACAAAGACCTTAATTAGCTCAGAAAATATCACAGGATTGATTTTTAGATTTTTAATCTTAAGGTAAAAATGTGAATTTATATTAAAAACAGTATAAAGAAGATAAAAAACAAGCTCAATCAATCTAACCAATGTAGTTGCAATAGCAGCACCAACTACCCCCATATTAAGCACAAAAATAAATAAATAGTTAAAAACCACATTTAAAACAACTGAAATAACAGAAGTAGCAATTTGAATTTTGGTTATTTTAACAACTTTCAGTGAATTAGCAATAATTCCCTTAACAACTGCAAATATAAAAGAATAAACAGCAATATTAAGATAAGATACTCCATAAAAGATAGCTACTGGATCATCAGATAACAACCCAAGAAAAAAATATGAATAAAATAATGAAATTACTATAAATAAAAAGGAAAAAAATAAAAGAATTAAAATGCTAATAAAAAACGTATTTTTAAAATTATCAATATCACCTTGGGCATATTGTCTTGTTGCCAATATGTTATAAGCTCCCATTACGGTAAAGGCAATAGTACTAAAGAGTTCAAACAATTTATTTGCAAGAGAAACTCCAACAACAGGATAATCACCAAGGTAAGACACCATAATATTATCTGTAAATGCAACAACATTAAATAAAAAGAATTCAATGGCTGTTGGAACTGCAATATTTAAAATATCTTGATACACACTGTTTTTCTTGGATTTGCTTAATGAATACATAACCTCCTACTAAACATAAAAACAGCAAGTTTTCAAATTATCAAAAAAAATAAACAAATTCAACTTAAACAAATACACTATAAAAAAGTAGCGAGAATTCCTTTATTAAATAAAATCAAAATGAATTTTAAATCCACATTGCTCATACAATATCCTAATTGTCATTATAATATATTTTAAAAATTAAGTCAGTTCTTCATAATGAATGTCCTTTATCCAATTATTTTTAAAAAACTCTATTAAAATAAATATATTCTTAAAGATCTCCTCAAGATTGACAATAAAAACTATTAATGGCAATCTAAAATTTGTAAAAAAAACTAAAAAATAAGCAACTGGCAATGTATAAAAAACAATAACTCCCGCCTCAATATAAAAACAAATATTAGGAATTCCACTGGCCCTAAAAACACCAACAAGTGTCTGAGCTGTAAAACCCTTAAAAACAACAATACTTGCAAAAATAGAGATAAAAGTGCTAACAAGCTCAGGAGAATCCAAATTACTAAAAATAATAGGAACAATTTTAGATGTTAAGCAAAGAATAAAGGCCACAAAAAATCCCAAAATAAATCCAATAACTGACAAAAATATTCCCAATGCTCTAACCTGTTCCTTATCATTTACCATCAAATGCCCAATAATAACACCAGTTGCAACTCCCATCCCATGCATCACAACAAAGTATAAATCTAAAATATTAGAAGCTACTGCAAAAGATGCATATTCACTACTTCCAAGCCGAGCATAAAAAGCATGCAAAATAGTTATGCTTAAAACCCAACAGATTTCATGTAAAAAAACAGGAATCAGTATCTTTAAATAAGCCACTTTAACACTATTTGAAACAAAGAAATCACTTATTTTAAGATGATAATAAGATTTTACATTCAAAAAGTTATAAAAAAAATAAAAGACAAATTCACTAATCCTAGCAAGCAAAGTAGCATAAGCGGCCCCCCTTATTCCCATATTAAACCCAAAAATAAAGATATAATTTAAAATAATATTCATTAATACAACAAATATAGTAACAACTAAAGGTACCTTTATATCCTTAATACTCTTAAACCCCATAGCAGATAAAAAAGAATAAGACATAAAAATGTAAGAAATAGAAACAATTTTTAAATAATCCATTCCAAAATTTAAAGACTCATTTTCTTCTATGAATAGCTTAATAAGCTCCTTTGAAAAAACAAAGGACATACAAAAAAAAATAATTCCAATAGTAATTCCAATTATCAAAGCATAAGCAAATGCCTGCTTAACATGTGTAAATTTTCCCTTAGAAAATGCTTGAGAAGCATAAGCACTAAGCGTAGTACCCAATGCAAATATAACAATAAAACAAAGAAAAGTTATCCTATTAGCAAGAGAAGTCCCTGTCACTTGCGCAGATCCTAAATAAGCAATCATATAATTATCAAAAAATGTTACCAATTGAAATAAAAAAGACTCAAAAACCGTAGGAATAGCCAATACCAATAATTCTCTTAGTATTGAACGATACTTGTTAAACTTTGTCAGCATATCTTATCTAGTTTATCACTTTTATCAATAAAAATTACTCACACGACAAAAACAAATTATAATATATATAATATAATTATATTTTTATGAGATCATTAAATATATTTTCACTAATACTATTAGTTAATAACTTAACTTTACAAGCAAACACAATATCAAGAAAAGACTTTAAAAGTTTATTTAAAATTATAAAAATTTTAGATAAATCTTATCAAAAACAAATAAAAGAAAAACCTATTCAATTTATCAAAGAACTTAAACCACTGCTTGAAGCAGAAAAGAATGACCTCTTAATACTTGTAAACAAAAAAATCCCAATTCCTAAAGGATATAACCCAACTGATTTAGTTTATTTGAAAGATTTCAAAGAATTAAAAAATATTGGAAAAAAAAACTTAAAGTTAAGAAAAATATTAATAGACGACTTAACTAATCTTGTAAAGGCAGGAAGAGAAAATGGCTTACAAATAAAAATAGTGTCAGCATACAGAACAAGAGAATATCAAAAATTTTTATTTGAACATAATGTAAAAACTTACGGACTTAAGCTAGCAAAAATCCAATCAGCAATTCCTGATCACTCACAACACCAACTAGGAACAACCATAGATTTCATCCAAATAGATGATAATTTACTAAATACAAAAGCGGGTAAATGGCTTTATGAGAATTCATTCAAGCATGGATTCTCATTATCGTATCCGAAGGATCATGAAATAGAAACTGGTTATAAATCAGAGCCTTGGCATTACATGTATATTGGTAAACAAGCATGCATTTTGCAAAAAAAATACTTCAACAATTTACAGTATAAACTTTTCAAGTTTTGGCATGAACATAAAAAAGAACTTTCAACTTTAATTCAAAAATATACAAACTAATATTAATTCTCTTTACCAACAAATCTTAAATATGAGACCAAAAGACTATCAAGTAATTCAATATCTGCTTTATCATAAAAAGCCTTATTTAAAAAAAACATAGTAAGTTCTTCTCTAATCAAACTTATGACTTCTTTATCTTCAACAAAATCAGCTATCTTAAGTTTCAAATAACCAGTTTGCTCAAGACCAAATAAATTGCCAGGACCTCTTAATTTAAGATCTTCTTCTGCTATTTTAAAACCATCTATATTCTCCTTTATAGTTTTAAGTCTAAATTTTCCCGCTTCTGTTAAAGGTTCCTTATAAAGTAAAAATAAAAAAGACTTTAAGCTACCCCTACCAACACGCCCTCTAATCTGATGCAAAGCAGAAAGTCCAAAACGCTCAGCATGCTCTACTACGATGCAAGTTGCATTTAAGCAATCAATACCAACTTCAATAACACTTGTTGAAACTAAAATATCTATTTTTTTCAAATAAAAATCACGCATAATTTCTTCTTTAACATGAGATTCAAGCTTAGAATGAATCATTGCAACAGAATATTCAACAAAAATATTCTTAAGATTTAAACACATACTAGTAACATCTTTTAAATTAAACTTCTCTGAAGATGATATTAAAGGATAAACAAAATAAACCTGATGTCCTTTTCCAAGCTCATTGTTTAAAAATTCATATACCTTATCCTCATTTCCATGCTTCGCTAAATAAGTAGTAACAGGTCTTCGACCTGCAGGACCTCTCTTAATTAAAGATACCTCAAGATCACCAAAGAGAGTCAAAGCTAAGCTTCTAGGAATAGGGGTTGCTGACATTAAAAGCATATCAACTTCTTCTCCCTTATTTTTAAGCTTCTCTCTCTGCTCAACACCAAATTTATGCTGTTCATCAATAATAACATAAGCTAATTTTTTAAATTTTGTTCTTTGAGAAAAGATAGCATGAGTCCCAATTACTAAACTATAAGTGCCACTTTGAATTTTTTCTAAAACATCATTTCTATTTTTCGTTTTCAAACTACCAGTCAAAAGAGCTATTGAAATATTAAAATCTTTTAACATATTTGATAGATTATTATAATGTTGCCGTGCCAAAAGATCAGTAGGCACCATCAATGCAACTTGATACCCAGCTTCAATTAGAGGAATACTAGAGAGAAACGCAACAAGAGTCTTGCCACTTCCAACATCACCTTGCAATAATCTATTCATTGGCTTATTACTTTTAAGATCATCAATTATTTCACTAATTACAACTTCCTGATCTTTTGTAAGCCTAAATGGCAATTTTAAAACAACTTGATCAAGCAAATTCATAGGTAGATGCTTTTCTTTCCTTAAAAAAACCAAAGAACTTTTCCCTCTTGAAAAAAACTGAAGCAAAAAAATTTCTCTATAAATCAAAGTCTTTTTTGCTCTATCAAGCATTTCAAGAGAAGTTGGAAAATGAATTTCATTTAAAGCGTCATGAAGGGACAATAATGAATACTTATTTATCAAAAAATCAGGGATGTCTGACTTCCCAAACTTTAAAAAATAAATAAGAGCTTCTTTTACATAAGACGATATCTTTTTAGAAGTCAGTCCTTCACCAAGAGAATAAACCGGCATAATTTTTTTAAATCTTTCAGGATTATAACTAAACACTTCACTATCAAAATTAGAACAACTCCACATTTGAGTATAATCACTGTAATTGAATTTAGAATAAATATAGAATTTTTGACCTACCTTAAAAACCCCTTCTAAAAATCCCCTATTAAAAAGAAGAATTTCAAATATTTCATCATTTTCACTCTGAGCTATAATTTTTAAATTTTTCTTAGAATTACTCCCAAAATTTCTATGTTCCAAAACAACAAAAACTGTCATGAGTTCACAACTTCTCACTTCCAGTGGATCTGGAAAAGTTTTTATATTTTGACGATCTTCATATTTTTTAGGAAAATATTCTATAAGTTCTTTGATATTTGTAATGTTCAGATTATGTAATCTATCAATTCCCTTATTACCAAGACCACTTATACCCTGTAAATCATATTGAAATTCATGTAAAAACATGAACAATCCCTAAAAAGGCAAATAAAAGCCCAGAATACTAATAGCCCATATAGCTTGCTCACAAATGATTATAAATGCCAACAACAATGCTCCTGCCACAATTAAATTAATAGTATAAGACATATTTTTATCTGTAACCATATTGCTTATCTTAACAGACAAGGGCATTAAAAATGAATCAACGCTTCTCATGAAATCAGTACCATCAAATAAGTGTAAAAATAAAAATATGAATCTCAAAACAAAGAAAAAGATAAGAGCAAAAAAAACACTTCTCAAGATCCCCCAAACTTCAATAATAAACAATATAACAAATGTAGAAAGTTTATAATCACCGTAAGATAACATTCTCTCAACTATTGAAAGAGTAATTAAAGCTGCAATTGGTGAAAAATCATATATACCAAACCGAAAAAATCGAATCCTTCTAAAAATCGATAAAAATGGCTCTGTTGAATTATATATAAATCTAAAAAAAGCACTAGTATTAATTCCTGAGGATACAAGCCAACTAAGAAAAATTCTAATCAAAATTAAAATTCTATAAATGTTTAAAAACAAAATTAAAGTCTCTATTATCACAACTAATCCTCCTAATCAAACCAAATATCCTCCACTATTTCATGACATCTTAACTCATTAAGTTTAAACTCATCAGGCTTAAAATTTAAGGTTAAATCCATTTTAAGTTTCAAGCTTTTATCATCATTTTTTAAATAAAGATAAACATGTGAAAACCCGGTATGATCTTCAAGATTAAAGATTTTATCCTTTAGAGAATAAAGAAGATGAGAATCACCGAGTCTTTCATTAGAAAATTTAATATGAAGATTATTAATCTTATTCTCATTATTTACAGAAATTTCTTCAATACTTAAAACTTTTTCAACAATTATTGAAAATTTATCTCTCTCAAATCTAAGCTTACCTATAACACCAATCACATCACCTTCAATCAATAAATGATTATATTTTTCATAACTTGCAGCAAAAACTATAATGTCCATCTCACCTTTAAAATCTTCAATAACTCCAAAGGCCATCCTAGCATTATTTCTCTTAGTACGAATAACCCTTACCACATTTAAACTACCAGCAAATTTAACAGTAGTATCTTTTTTCACAGCAAGATCTTCTAAAACATTAAAGTTTGTAAAGCGTTCTAGTTCGGGTTTATAATGGTCAAGAGGATGCCCAGATACATAAAAACCTAAAAGTTCTCTCTCAAATCTTAAAAGTTCAGGATAAGAATATTCCTCAAATACATGATAATTAAAACTTTGCTGAATAGCGTCTTGAGAGCCAATAGAGCCAAACAAACTATTCTGACCAAGTTTTTTATCATTCCTATCTTTTATTACAAAATCTATTAATTTATCAAGATTTTCAAAAAGTGTTTTTCTATTTTGACCAAGACTGTCAAAAAGTCCAGACTTTATTGCAGCCTCAAGAAATTTTTTATTTATAACCTTATCATCCACTCTTCTAATAAAGTCTTCAAAAGATTTATATTCACCATTTTCTTGCCTCTCAGTAATTATAAGATCAACTATTAAACCACCGATATTCTTAATCCCATTAAGACCATAAGAAATATTCAATCCCACTACACTAAATTCTTTAAAAGACTGATTTATATCGGGTTTTAAAACATTGATCCCCATCGACTTCGCTTCTTCAATATAATAAGACAGCTTTTCAGTATTATTAATCTCATTTGTCAAGTTAGCAGCCATAAAATTCTCAGGATAATTGGCCTTAAGATATGCTGTTTGATAAGCTATTAAAGAATACGCAGCTGCATGAGATTTATTAAAGCCATAACCAGCGAAGGGTTTTAAAAGCTCAAATATGTCATTTGCAAGAGTTTCATCATAACCTTTACTAAGAGCACCTTTTATAAAGTCGACCTTCATTTTGTTCATCTCATCTTCTTTCTTCTTCCCCATTGCACGTCTTAAGATATCTGCTTTTCCAAGAGAAAAACCACCAATAATCCTTGCAACTTCCATTACCTGTTCTTGATAAACAATAACTCCATAAGTTGGCTTTAAAACTTCTTTTAAATCTGGATGAGGATATCTAATCCGCTTAGTCCCTGTCTTAGCCGCAATAAATTGAGGTATAAACTGCATAGGACCTGGTCGATAGAGTGCATTTAAAGCAATTAAATCTTCAATACTGTCAGGTTTTGCCTCCCTTAAAACTTGCTGCATACCTTCAGATTCAAATTGAAAAACAGAAGCACTACGTCCCTCAGAAAGCATTTTGAAAGTCTTAACATCACTATCAGAAATATTAGCAATGCTAAAATTAGGATTAGTAATCCTAATAAGATTTTCTGCATTCTTTATTAAAGTCAATGTCTTAAGTCCAAGAAAATCCATCTTTACAAGACCACAATCTTCTAACAAGTCCATGGTATACTGTGTAGAAACTGTGTTTTGCTTATAATCCTTATAAAGTGGAACATAATCTGTTAAAGGAGTTCTAGCAATCACAATACCTGCCGCATGAGTTGAGACATATCGATTCATGCCTTCAAGAACAAGCGCCGCTTCCATCAACTCATTATAAACAACTCCCTTATTTAAATATGCCTTTAGAGCTTTATCTTTGAAAACTTCTCTTAAAGAAACTTTTGGACCATCGGGAATAAGCTTAGTTAGTTCATTAGATTCTGTAAAAGGAATATCTAGCACTCTGCCCACATCTTTAAATACAGCCTTAGGCTTTAAGGTTCCAAAAGTAATTATCTGTGCAACCTTATCCTCACCATATTTTCTTGTAACATACTTTATAACTTCATCTCTACCTTCAAAGCAAAAATCAATATCAAAATCAGGCATGGACACACGTTCAGGATTTAAAAATCTCTCAAAAAGTAGATTATATTTCAAAGGATCAATATCAGTAATTCTAAGAGCATATGCAACAATAGAACCAGCCCCAGAGCCACGCCCAGGACCAACGGGAATACCATTATCATGTGCAAATTTAATAAAATCCCAAACAATTAAAAAATACGCTTCAAATCCCATCTTGATGATTGTTGAGAGTTCATAAAAAGCACGATCTTTAATACTATCAGTTACATTTGCATATCTAAACTTTAAACCTTCAAGTGTTAAATACTCTAAATATTGACTAAGAGTATCAAATTCACTAGGTACTTGATATTCAGGAAAAATAGGACCTGGAAATTTAATCTCAAACTCATTACATTTTTCAGCAATTTTTAAAGTATTTGCTAAAGCTTCTGGCAAATCCCTAAAGAGTTTACACATCTCCTCTTGGGTTTTAAGATAAAACTCATCAGTCTCCATTTTAAGTCTATTAGGATCACTTCTCTTAGCACCCGTTCCAATACAAACAATAATATCTTGAGCTGTTGCATCTTCTTTATTCACATAGTGAGAATCATTAGATACACTCAGTGAAACATTAAGCTCTCTAGAATAAGCAACTAATTTTTCATTAACTATATCCTGTTGTTTAATCCCATGACGCTGAAGTTCAAGATAAAAATCATCACCAAAAACACTC